>DAIAZB010000195.1 GCA_027443745.1 Thiomonas sp.
CGCACCACCATTTCCAAATTCCTCATCGAGCAGCTCCGCGGCGCGGAGGACCAGGCCGATCTGGCCGCCTTGCTGATCGACGTCACCGCCGCGGTCAAGGCCATCGCCGCGATGACGGCCAAGGGAGCTCTGGGCGGCTTCCTTGGCTCGCTGGGCAGCGAGAACGTGCAAGGCGAAGTGCAGAAGAAGCTCGACGTGTTGTCGAACGATGCCATGATCCAGTCCTGTGAATGGGGCGGTCTGGTGGCGGGCATGGCCTCCGAGGAAATGGACGATCCCTACACCCTGCCCAAGGAGTTCGAGCGCGGCCCCTACATGCTGGTGTTCGATCCGCTCGATGGCTCCTCGAACATCGATGTCAATGTCTCGGTCGGCACGATTTTCTCGGTGCTGCGCCACACCCGGATCGGCGATCCCACCGTGGCCGATTACCTCCGCCCCGGGACGGAGCAGGTGGCTGCCGGCTACGCCATCTACGGCCCCTCGACCATGATGGTCATCACTGTGGGCAAGGGCACGCACGGCTTCACCCTCGACCGCGAAATCGGCAATTTCGTCCTCACCCATCCCAACCTCTGGATTCCCGAGGACACCAATGAGTACGCCATCAACAGCAGCAACGAGCGATTCTGGGAGCCGCCGGTGCAGCGCTATGTGGCCGAATGCAAGGCCGGCAAGACCGGCGATCGCGGCCGCGACTTCAACACCCGCTGGATTGCCTCGATGGTGGCCGATGTGCACCGCATCCTGATGCGCGGCGGCATTTTCATGTATCCCAAAGACGCGAAAGATCCGGGCAAGCCGGGACGCCTGCGCCTGATGTACGAGGCCAACCCCATCGGCTTCATCATTGAACAGGCAGGCGGCGCCGCGTCCACCGGGCGCGAACGCATTCTCGACGTGCAACCCAGCGCACTGCACCAGCGCGTGCCGGTGATGCTGGGCTCCAGGAACGAGATCGAGCGTCTGGTGCGCTATCACCGCGAATACGATTGCGGTGCTGACAAACCCTTTGCTTCTCCGCTGTTCAAGGACCGCTCGCTCTACAGCAGCGACGACGTGCGGGTCTGATCCGGCTGCCTCCCACGGCATCCGTCATTCAACCCGTTGCCCAAACCGGCCCAGACCGCAGACCACCACTTCCGTCCGCCCACATTCCGGCTGGCGCGGGCTGCCCTGCGGCTTTCCAGATTTTTCTCTTCTCCACCCACGCCATGTCAGCCAAACACCCCATCATTGCCATCACGGGCTCGTCGGGAGCCGGCACCACCACGGTGATGCGCAGCTTCCAGCACATTTTCCGCCGCGAGAAGCTCACCGCGCAGATCATCGAGGGGGACTCCTTCCACAAGTTCAACCGGATGGAGATGCGCGAGGAGATGAAAAGCCGGGAGGCCGCCGGCAATCTCAATTTCAGCCATTTCGGACCTGACGCCAACCTGTTGGGCGAACTGGAAGGTTTGTTCAAGACCTATGGCGCGACAGGCAGCGGCAAGGTGCGAAAATATATCCATGACGCAGCCGAGGCGACCGAATACGGGGTCGAGGCGGGCAACTTCACCGATTGGAAAGACATTGCGCAAGGTTCCGATCTGATGTTCTACGAAGGCTTGCATGGCGGCTACGCCGACGGCACCATCGACGTGGCCAAGCAGGTCGATCTGTTGGTGGGCGTGGTGCCCATCATCAACCTGGAGTGGGTGCAAAAACTCCACCGTGATCAGGTCCAACGCGGCTATTCGCAGGAGGCGGTGATGGACACCATCCTGCGGCGCATGCCAGACTACATCTACCACATCACGCCCCAGTTCTCACGCACCCACGTGAACTTCCAGCGTGTGCCCACGGTGGATACATCCAACCCTTTTATTGCCAAAGACATCCCCTCCCTGGACGAGAGCATGGTGGTGATTCGCTTCGCCGATCCGCACGGCATCGACTTCCCTTATCTCATTTCCATGCTGCACGACTCCTGGATGACCCGCCCCAACACCCTGGTGGTGCCCGGCGGCAAGATGGGCCTGGCGATGCAGCTGATTTTCACCCCCATGATCCTGCGCCTGATGGACATCAAGCGCCGCGCTGGCTGAAACGCCGGCACGCCCAACGTCCCCTTCGCGAGAACTCCCATGAACGCGCACAACGAACTGTTCCCCGTCATCGACCCGACCCAGCGTCGCCGTCTGGCCAACGCCATCCGCTTCCTCGCCATCGACGGCGTCGAGGCAGCCACATGCGGCCACCCTGGCGCCCCCATGGGCATGGCCGACATTGCCGAAGTGCTGTGGCGCAACCACATGCACCATAACCCGGCCAACCCGCAGTGGCCCGACCGCGACCGCTTCGTGCTGTCCAACGGCCACGGCTCGATGCTGATCTACGCCCTGCTGCACCTCACCGGCTACGACTTGCCCATCGATGAGCTCAAGCGTTTCCGCCAACTGCACAGCAAGACCCCGGGGCACCCTGAAGTCGGTTATACCCCGGGCGTGGAAACCACCACCGGGCCACTGGGCCAGGGCCTGGCCAATGCCGTGGGCATGGCCCTCGCCGAGCACATGCTGGCGCGCAAGTTCAACCAGCCGGGACATGAGATCGTCAACCACCACACCTATGTGTTCCTGGGTGACGGCTGCCTGATGGAGGGCATCAGCCACGAGGTGTGCTCGCTCGCCGGCACGCTCAAGCTGAACAAGCTCATCGCCTATTACGACGACAACGGCATCTCGATCGACGGCCATGTCGAGCATTGGTTCACCGACAACACCGCGCTGCGCTTCCAGTCCTACGGCTGGAACGTGATCGGCCCGATCGACGGCCACGACGCACTGGCGGTGGAGCGCGCCACCGCCGAGGCCAAGACCAGCGGCGACAAGCCCACGCTCATCATCTGCCGCACCACGATCGGCTGGGGCTCACCCCACAAGGCCGGTACCCACGACGCGCATGGCACAGCGCTGGGCAGCGCCGAAGCCGAGGCCACGCGCAAGGCGCTGGGCTGGGAGTACGGGCCGTTCGAGATCCCGCAGGACATCTACGA
>DAIAZB010000196.1 GCA_027443745.1 Thiomonas sp.
ACACCTTCGTCGCCGTGGTGTATTTCGTCCTCAGCTACTGCCTGTCACTGGGCGTGAGGCTGCTGAACAAGCGCATTGCCATCATTCGTTGAACACTTCGAACCGAGCCGACCCATCATGTCCATGATCGACATCGAGGCCATCAGCAAGTGGTATGGCAGCTTCCAGGTCCTGACAGACTGTTCGACTCATGTCGACAAGGGCGAAGTGGTGGTGGTGTGCGGGCCTTCGGGCTCGGGCAAGTCCACGCTGATCAAGTGCGTCAACGCGCTCGAACCGTTCCAGAAGGGCGATGTGATCGTCGATGGCATCTCGGTGGCCAATCCCAAGACCCAGTTGCCCAAGCTGCGCGCCCGCGTCGGCATGGTGTTTCAGCATTTCGAGCTGTTCCCCCATCTGTCGGTGATGGAGAACCTCACGCTCGCACAACTCAAGGTCTTGGGCCGCAACAAACAGGAGGCCATCGCCAAGGGTGAGCATTACCTCGATCGAGTCGGCCTGGGTTCGCAGCGCGACAAATTCCCCGGCCAGCTATCGGGTGGCCAGCAACAGCGCGTGGCCATCGCGCGCGCGTTGTGCATGGACCCCATCGCCATGTTGTTCGATGAACCCACATCGGCACTCGATCCCGAGATGGTGGGCGAGGTGCTGGAGGTCATGGTCGGCCTCGCCAAGGAGGGCATGACCATGATGGTGGTGACGCACGAAATGGGCTTTGCCCGCAGTGTGTCGAGCCGCGTGGTGTTCATGGATGCCGGGCGCATCGTGGAAGATTGCGCGACCACCGAGTTCTTCGGCAATACCAGCGCCCGCAGCGAGCGCGCGCAGCAGTTTCTGGGCAAGATTCTGGCGCACTGATTGGCGCCAACCAGAGTCCGGGGCCGGGGCCCTGGGCAGCCGCGCATTACTATTTGCTGGCATTTGCAGTGGCCTTGCGTCGCCACGCAGCGGCCATCCCGCTGGCTTTGCGCAGCCCGCTCCCTCTCCGCCCATGCAACAGTTCCAACACACTCAAATCACCCTCGCCCGCCCCGACGACTGGCACCTGCACCTGCGTGACGATACGGCGCTGACTTACACCGTCGCGTGGACGGCGACACAGTTTGCTCGCGCCATCGTCATGCCCAATCTCAAGCCGCCGGTGGTGAACACCGCACAGGCGCTCGAGTATCGCCATCGCATCCTCGCGGCGCGACCGAAGGGCTCGAGCTTCCAGCCGCTGATGACGCTTTATCTCACCGACACCACACTCCCGGCTGAAATCGAGCGTGCCAAGGCCAGTGGTGCGGTGCATGCGGTCAAGCTCTATCCGGCAGGAGCCACCACCAACTCCGCCAGTGGCGTGACCGATCTGGACCGCGCCTACCCGGTGTTCGAGGCCATGCAGCAGCATGGCATGCCGCTCCTGATTCATGGCGAAGTCACCGACCCCGAGGTCGACGTCTTCGATCGCGAGGCGGTGTTCATCGAGCGCCATCTGCTGCGCATCCGGCATGATTTTCCAGCGCTCAAGATCGTGCTGGAGCACATCACCACGGCACAAGCGGCAAGCTTCGTGCGCGACCAGGCTGCGGTGGACGCGCGCGGCACGCCGCTGCTGGCCGCCACCATCACCGCCCACCATCTGCTCTACAGCCGCAATGCCATGTTCAGCGGGGGCATGCGGCCGCATTACTACTGCCTGCCGGTGCTCAAGCGCGAGCGCCACCGCCTGGCGCTGGTGGCCGCGGCCACCAGCGGCGATGCGCGCTTTTTCCTCGGCACGGACTCGGCGCCACATGCAAGGGCGCTGAAAGAAGCCGCCTGCGGCTGTGCCGGCTGCCTCACCGCGCCGCATGCGCTGGAGTTGTATGCCCAGGCATTCGAGCAGGCTGGTGCGCTCGACAGGCTCGAAGCCTTCGCCAGCCATTTCGGCGCCGACTTCTACGGCCTGCCGCGCAATCCTGGCCAGATCACTCTGCGCCGCGCGCCCCAGCGCATTCCCGAGCGCCTGTCGTATGTCGATGGCGACATCGTGCCCCTGGATGCCGGGCAGACCCTGGCCTGGAGCCTGGTGGCCTGAGCGCCGCCGGACCGGCGGCGCGCGACGATAATGCAGGTGCGAAGCGGGCCGGGCAG
>DAIAZB010000197.1 GCA_027443745.1 Thiomonas sp.
CCACCGACTGATGGAACCCCTGGGCTATATCCCTCCCGCAGAAGCTGAGGCAAACTACTGGCGGCAACAAGCCACTCAGGCCACCACGATGGCGGCCTGACTTAAACCAAACAGCCTCCACGAAACCTGGGGCGGTTCAGTTCATATTTCTCAGCCGGTACCACACCGGGCTGAGCCCTTGCAGCCTGAGCTTGATGCGCTAGTGACTGTAGTAGCGAATGTAATCGTGTATGCCAGCTTCGAGTTGCGCCGACCGATGAAAGCAATGGCCACTGTGGGCTTGCCCAGGCGAATTCCATTCGAGGCCCGATAAAGAAGCACAGACATGCAGGCCCTGGCCCCCTGGGAAACCACCAATTCCGCGGCGTTGTGTCTTGGCCAGTGTGCGCCTATATTCTTTCAAACGGAACGATACGTCTCATTTAAATGGCATGACGTGTCATCATTGCACGGCCATCCGTTCCAGGTTATGCGCAATCGCAGGTTCGCACATCCAGTCGAGAAATCACAGTCAAGCAACTGTCTTGAAAGTCAACCTAGATGAAGCGCCGCGTTGAACGGTTTGCCGCTTCTGGCCATCGCGTTGAGGATGGTCAGGAGCTTGCGCGCGCAAGCGGTGATGGCAAGCTTCTTGGGCTTGCCCGCGGCGAGCAAGCGGTCGTAGAAGACTTTGATCACCGGGTTCCAACGCGTGGCCACGAGCGCAGCCATGAAGAGCACTTTGCGCACCTGGGGACGGCCGCCGAAGATGGTGCGCTTGCCGCGCATCTCCCCCGAATCACGATTGATCGGTGCCAGGCCCACCAGGGTGCTGACCTCGCGGCCGTTCAACTCTCCCAGCTCTGGCACCTCGGCCAGCAGCGTGCTGATGGTGGCTTTGCCCACGCCCTTGACCTCATCCAGCCTCGCGGCCAGCTCGGCGTGCTGCTCGCCGATGAGGGCCTGCATCTCCTTGTCCAGCCGGACCAGTTCGCGCTCGATGGCCTTGAGCATGATGTTCAAGCTGCGCCGCATGCGCTTGTCGGGCCCGCTGGCGCGCTGCTGCTCGGCGATGTGCATGGCCAGCAACTGCCGTCGTCGCGTGACCAGGGCTTGCAGCAGCCGCTGCTGCTCGCTGGGCAGCGGCTTGATGAGTTTGTGCAAGTCAGCGCGCTGCATCAGCGTCTGGCCCACGTGAGCCAGCACACGAGCGTCGATGCGGTCGGTCTTGGCCAAGTAGCCCATCGCGCGGGCGAAGTCGCGCGACTGCCGGGGGTTGACGATCACCACCGGCCAGCCGGCCAGCTGCAACGCGGTGGCCACATCCATCTCCAGCCCACCGGTGGCCTCCAGCACGATCAAGCCGATCGTGCGGCCTCGCTCGCGCAGCGCGGCCAGGTGCGCCAGCAGCGCGGCGTGCCCGGCCTCGTCGTTGGCGGGCGCCAGCGCCGCCGATGCGTCGCTGAACGCCACCTCCAGCGTGGCCTTGGCCACGTCCACGCCCACGGTCAGCGGCGTCTCGTTCGTTCGGTTCAGCAGGCTCGTCATCGCCCCTCCTTTGACGTGCGAAGTCATGAAGTCTTCCTACAACTGTTCGGGCTGAGGACAAGCGGCAAGGGGCGTGCGCCAAATGCTTGGAGACGAGCTTGCCGGCGAGCCGGCCAACTCCTGGAGACAACGGGCTGCACGCCCCCGCCAAACCGACAACGAGGCCGCAGCCAGGCTGTGGGCATGTGGACGATGCGCTGTCGCGCACCGGCCGCCGCCGTGGACAACTCTATCGAGTTGCCCACAACGGCCGCCTTCGCCCACATGCCCACAGCCTCCCACCACCACGTTCATCCCCTTCAATTTCGAAGATAAAAGGAGACAACATTGAACACCGACACCGCACGACATCCCGCGATCGACCCACTGGACATCCAGGGGCGCATCGATCGACTGCCCCCATCGCCAGTCATGACGCTCTACATGGTCCTGATCAGCCTGGGTGTGTTCTGGGAC
>DAIAZB010000198.1 GCA_027443745.1 Thiomonas sp.
AGGAGTGCATGGGTCGCTTGTCGAGCGCGTAGCGCACGGCGTTGCTCTCGGCCGCGCAGGCGCCGCCCAGGGTGTCGTGGCGGCCGCAGGTGTCGGCGGTGATGGCGAGCATCTCGCGGCCGTGGCTGGACATCAGCTGGCTGCCGGCTGTGAGGTAGATGGCGCCCTGCTGCTTGAGGGTTTCGGTGGCGCTGTAGCGCTCGGTGAAGTCGTGCGCGTTGTAGAACAGGGTGTCGACGGCCTGGTTGCCTTCCAGGTCCAGGATGCGCAAGGTCTGGCCGGCCTGGATCGGGTGCAGCCAGCCCTCGCCGGCGGGAAGCACGTGGTCGTACATGGCGGTGCCGGGGTCGAGCGGACTTTCGACGAGATTGAAGGATGACATGGCGGGTCGGTGTCGGGGCGCCGGGTTCAGCGAACCAGCAGGTCGGAGCGGTAGAAGCCGCGCTGGTTCTCGGCGCAGGCGTTGCGGCAGACGTCGCCGGCATCGGCAACTCCGCAGCGCCAGGCGGTGAGCACCACGTCGCTGGGCGCGTAGCCGGGTCGCGCGTCCATGGGATGCGGCGCGGCGGAGAACACGGCCGGCACGTCCATGTCGAAGCGCAGGTCCAGCCACGTGCCGGCGCGGCCATGGGCGACGTCGAAGTGCAGCCGCCCGTCATCGTCGGCCGTGACCTTGCTGAACAAGTTGACGTTGGGCACGAGGTGCTGGCGCCCCAAGCCGTACTTGCCGAGCTCGATCAGCAAGCCGTCCTCCGCACTGCGGTGCATGGCGTTGCGGTGGCTCTGGTAGCAGGCCTCTCCATAGCGCGCCAGGATGCCGGCGTCTGTGGACAACCCGCCGAGCGGATCGTGCCAGCCACAGGTGTCGGTGGTGATGGAGCACATCACCCGGCCCATGTCGGAATACAGCGCGTGGCCGCGCGTGAGCATGGCGGTGTGCTGGGCCTTGAGGGTGTCGGGCATGTTGTAGCGCTCGAGTTTTTCGTCGGCGCGATAGAACAGGGCCGCGAGGTTGGCGCGTCCGCCAGTGCCGGTGAGGCGCAGCGCGGTGCCGCGCCGCATCAGCCCGGACCAGTGGCAGCCGCCGGGCAATGTTTCTTCCCACAGGCAGGACTCTGCGGGTGCCGGGTTGATGTGTTGTGCCATTGAAATTTTTCTGTCAGGGCAGGTCGGGATGGTGGCTTGAATCTTGAATCAGCCTGTCGAATGGAGAAGAGATATCGAGACTCAGACGGATGAGCCCCGCAGGCTCAGCTGGTCCAGCATGTCGAGGTCGGTCTTCATGCCAGAGGTCTCGCGAATGCGCTGCAGGATCTGGAGCTTGAGGGCGAGGAACTCGGGTGTTGCCTTCAGCTCCTGGTTGCGCCGCCTGCCGAATGGGGCGCCCACCACGCTGTCGATGCGCCCGGGGCGCGGCGCCATCACCACCACGCGGTCGCCCAGGTAGAGCGCCTCGTCCACGTCGTGGGTGACGAAGACGATGGTCGTGCCCTCCAACTGGTGCACATGGCGGATGAGGTCGTGCATGACCTCGCGCGTCTGCGCATCGAGCGCGCCGAAGGGCTCGTCCATCAGCAGCAGCTTGGGCCGGTTCATCAGCGCGCGGGCGATGGCCACGCGCTGCTGCATGCCGCCCGAGAGCTGGTTGGGGTAGTAGCCGGCGGCGTGCGTCAGGCCCATCAGCTGGAGCAGGGCGTCGGAGCGACCGGAGGCGATTTCCACATCGTTGCTGGTGAGGTCGTCGCGCACCACCCGCAGTTGGCGGCTGAAGCGAATATTGTCCTTCACCGTCAGCCAGGGGTAGAGGCTGTAATGCTGGAACACCATGGCGCGGTCGCAGCCGGGGCCGTGGATGGGCTG
>DAIAZB010000199.1 GCA_027443745.1 Thiomonas sp.
GCCGCGCGGGTGCATGGACTGACGCGCACGCAAACCCTGCGCCATGTGCATCTGCCGCTTCTGGCCGGGCCGCTGTTCTACGCCTGGCTGCTGGCGGTGCTGTCGATTGCGTTCGAGCTGCCCGCCTCCGAACTGCTCTACCCCGCAGGACACCCGCCGCTGGCCGTCGCCCTGCTGCAATACGCCGGCGGCTTCCAGTTGCACCAGCAGGCCCGCCTGCAGGTGCTGGGCATGGCCGTGCTGCTGGCTTTTGCCCTGCTGGCGCGGTGGGCCTATCTGCGCCTCACTCCCGTGGCCTGGCGACAACTCGGCACCCCCTGAACCATGACGCTGCTGCACATCGACTCCGCGCGCAAGCGCTTCGGCGCGGCCATCGCGCTGCACGACGTCAGCCTGCAATTGCAGGAAGGCGAAATCCTCTGCCTGCTCGGCCCTTCCGGGTCGGGCAAGACCACGCTGCTGCGCCTGGTCGCCGGGCTGGAGCGGCTCGACAGCGGCAGCATGCGCCTGGGCGACACCGTGGTGGACGCGGCGGACGGCTCCTTCCTGCAGCCGGAACAGCGGCAACTGGGCATGGTGTTTCAGGATTACGCGCTGTGGCCCCACTTGAGCGCACTCGACAACGTCGCGCTGCCTTTGCACCGTCTGGGGCGCGAGCCATCGCGCGCACGCGCCCATGCCATGCTGGCCGACGTGGGCCTGGCCGACCTGGCTGACCGCCATCCGCATGCCCTGTCGGGCGGGCAGCAGCAGCGCGTGGCGCTGGCGCGTGCGCTGGCGGTGCGACCACGGCTCTTGCTGTGCGACGAGCCACTCTCCAACCTCGACGCGGGCTTGCGTGAGGAGCTGCGCGACCTGATTGGCCGCGTGGTGCGCGAGCATGGCATCAGCGCCCTCTACATCACCCACGACCACCGCGAGGCGCTGGCCCTGGCGGATCGCGTGGGCGTGATGGCGCAAGGCCACCTGCTGCAACTGAGCGCCCCGCGCGACCTGCTGCGCCAGCCCGCCACGGCGTTTGTGGCGCGCTTCACCGGCGCGCTTGGAGCCTGGCCGGTGACGCTGCGCGCAGGCCGGCTGCATGCCCCCTGGGGCGTGGTGGCCGCAAGCCCCATTCAGACGGAGCAGCCCGAGGGCGAATACACCCTCTACCTGCGCGCCTCGGCGCTGCATCTGCCACACGCCCACTTGAACGTCGACACACCATGCTGGTCAGCGCAGGCGCGCGTGCTCGGCCACCTCGCCGTGGGCGAACACGCCGAACTGCGCATCGACCTGTTTGGCGTGCCGCTGCGCCTGCCCTTGCCGGACGCGCTGCCCGGCGCTCTGCACTCCGCGGCGGGCAGCACCATCACCCTGCGCATCGCCGCCGCGCAGGCTTTGCTTTACCCCGCAACGACGACAACCGAGGAACTGGCTGGATGAATACAACCCAATGGGGCGGGATGACCGCCGTCTTCCTGGCCTGCGCCGTCGAGTGGGTGGAGGCCTTCACCATCGTGCTGGCGGTGGCACTGTCCATCGGCTGGGCACGCGCCGCCGGAGCCGCCGCTGCGGCCTTGGCCGTGGTCGCAGCGCTCATTGCCGTGACCGGCGCGGGGCTGGACGTGGTGCAGGCCGACATCGCCATCATCCGCGCCGCCATCGGCCTGTTCCTGCTGCTGTTCGGCCTGCGCTGGTACGTGAAGGCCATCCGCCGCTACGCCGGTCGCACCACGCTGCACGACGAAGCGAAAGAGTTCGCCGCAACGCGCGAAAAGATCGGCCATGCCGAAGCTCGCGTCGCCTGGGCGGTGGCCTTCAAAGGCGTGCTGCTCGAAGGCCTGGAGGTCTGGCTTCTGGTCGTGGCCCTGGGCCGCTCCATCAGCTACGGCCAGGCCGCTGGCAGCGCCGTGGCCGCGCTGCTGGCCGTCATCGCCGTGGGTCTGGTACTGCGCAAGCCGCTGACCCAAGTGCCGGAGAACACCCTCAAGTTCACCGTCGCCTGCGCCCTGCTGGCCTTCGGCACCTTCTGGAGCCTGGGCGGCCTGCTCGATGAAGCCAAGGTCTGGCCCCTGGGCGACGCCACGCTCGTATTGCTGTTCACGGTTTACGCAGTCGCTGGGCGGCTGTCAGCCTTCAAGCTGCGCATGCCGCAACTCGCCACGCAGGACGCACATCCATGAAAAAAATCCTCCATCTCATTTTTGGCGACGCCCGCAATGTCGCCTCGGTCCTGCTGGCCGTTGCGCTGGCATGGATCGTTGCGCCATGGATGCCTTCTGCCAGCGGCTGGGTGTTGGTGGCGGCGCTCTTCGCCGCGGCGTTCTGGCAAGCGGCGTGACGGCGCGCTCGTGGTGCGATTGCGGCGGCGGATCTACCGCCCGTCGAAGGGCTGTGGCCAGCCCTGGCGGCGAGCCTGGTCGCGGCGGCGCAGATCCTGCAATGTGGGCATGGCGTCACTCGGCACGAACTCGGGCGGCAGCGTCAGCCCAAGCGCCCGCGCGACCTTGAGCGGCCTCGGCTGCTTGCGGCTCGTCAGAGCCAGTGCCGCTTCGCGCAGTGGCTGCGCTCCAAGCCGTGTTCGCAGCCAGGCAGCCAGGCGCGCATCCGCGGCGCTCTCGATGCGTAATCCCAGCGACCACTGCCCTGCCGATTCATGCGCGTCGAACATCACAGACCTCCGGGAATTGGACGACTCTTCGGCCGCCATGGCGAAGCCTAAACCGGCGTATCCGGCCGGTGCAAGCCGCCGCCGCATCCGGCTCAAGAACCCGTTCGCCGCATTGCGATTCCCGTGTCGATTCATGCCGTTACGCAAGGCTTCGCGACGGGGCGACATCATCACCTTGCAGATCACTCGGAATCATGGCCGGCCGCGAAGGTCGATGGCCATGCCTGAATCCGCCTTTTTCGCCCAAGGCGCGCAAACCACCATGACGGCCCGCGGTCGGCCCGGCATCATGGTCAGGCCGGCGCTTCGGGGAAACGCAGGGCCACCCCCATCGCCCTGACACCCACCGGGGTAGGGTTGCGAGCCGACCCTGGGCGAGCCAAGCCGTCGCCATGCCGGCTGCACAACGCACCGGCTGGCCGGCGGCGCTTCAAGCCTGGGCTGTTTGCGGCAGCCCGGTGATGTAGCCGACCGCCGCACCGCAGCGGTCTTTGTAGTTGGCCCTGATCAGTGGGTCGAGCGTGGACTTGATCTTGTCGTGCAACGGCGTTTCCCAGTCGGCCGGATGCTGGAAATTGCTCAGGATGTAGGTCCAGCCGTTGATGTCGTCCACACCCTGCAAACCGGTGGACTCGGCTCCAGCCGGGCACGACAGAATGCGGCTGAGTTGCCTGGTGTCGACGTTGTAGGCCCACAGAAAATTGTTGACGTGCATGCCACTGTCTTCACCGATGAACAAGGTGCGCAGCTTTTCCGAGAACTTGAGGTTGTCGGGGTTGGCGACCTTGTCGGCGTTGGCCAGATTGCCCAACGCGTCGGGTACGGCCAGATCTTCACCCACCAGGGCGGCGGGCGGCGCCATGTCCACCGGCACCCAGTCGCTGGCAATCGCCATGGCGCTCGCGTCCTTCTGCCCCGCCTTCAGGTTCATCGCATACGTGGCGCCTGCACGCGGGCCCTGGACCTTGATGTCGGTGGTGCCGTCGATCATCGAGGCCTGGATGTAGCTCATCGCGACGTAGGCGACCTTGTCCTTGGCATTCACCGTCGTGCCTTCCCA
>DAIAZB010000200.1 GCA_027443745.1 Thiomonas sp.
GCTGCTGCCCAGCGCGCTCAACGGCACGGCCTACGCCGCCCGCCCCTTCACGCTGGCCGAGCGGCTGTTCACCGAGGGCCGCGTGCTGGTGGACTATCTGCGCTGGATCGTGCTGCCCACGCCCAATGCGCTGAGCCTTTATCACGACGACATCCGCGTCTCCACCGGCTGGCTGTCGCCGTGGACCACGTTGGCGAGCTGGGTGTTTCTGGCGGCGCTGCTCGGTGCGGCGCTGGCGCTGCGCCGCCGCCTGCCGCTGTTCGCCTTCGGCGTGTTGTGGTGGTTTGCGGGGCAGTCGCTGCTGTCCACCTTCGTGCCGCTGGAACTGGTGTACGAGCACCGCAACTACCTGCCGGACTGGGGCGTGTTTCTGGCGCTGTTCGCGCTGCTGTTCACCTGGAGCCCGCCCGACGCCGGGCGCCGCGGCACGCTGCGGCTGCTCACCGTGGGCGCGGTGTCGGCGCTGATCGCGCTGGACGGCGTGTTCACCGCCATCCGCGCGCAGACCTGGGGCAATCCATACCGGCTGGCGTACTTCGAGGCGACCACGCACCAGCAGTCGCCCCGCGCCAGCTACGACCTGGGCCGCATGATGCTCATCACCGCGCAGGGCAAGGACAGCCCGCTGTTCCTGATGGGCATGCGGCAGATGGAACAGGGCGCGCTGCTCCCCGGCGCCGACCTGCAGCCGCTGCAGGCGCTGGTGTTCATGTCGGCCAAGAACGGCCTGCCCATCCGGCCGCGCTGGTGGGCCGAGATGCGCCACACCATCGCCACATCACCCATGGGCGCGGAAGACATGGGCTCGCTCTACAGCCTGATCCAGTGCGGCATCAACGGCGTGTGCCGCTACACGCCCGACGATTTGCAGCAGCTCGGCCGCGTGATTGCTTTTGCCGTGGAGCGCAACCCCGGCCGCGCCGACCTCGTCACCCTGCAGGCCAACTGGGCGGCCAACCTCGCCCACGACAATCCGCTGGCTTACCACCTGATGCTGCGCGCCGTGGCGCTCGATCCCGGCAAGTACGCCTACTGGAAAAATCTGGTGGTGATGCAAATCGCGGCCGGGCTGTACGGCGATGCCAGCCAGGTGTTGGAGCGCATGCGCGAACTCAATCGTTTCGGCATCCACGATGCGCAAATCGAGAAGCTGTCGCGGGAGTTGGCGTTGAAGGCTGGGGCGGTGGGGCATGAAGCCCCCCCTCCCGACCTCCCCCACGAGGCGGGGGAGCGATCGCCTACCTCCTCCCCACGCATGGGAAGGGTTGGGGTGGGGAGATCGTGACCATGCCAACTCGCACCGATCCCCCTTCCATCGGGCGCCGTCTCCTGCCCGCGCTCGTCCTCGCCACGCTGCTGGCTGTCGCCTGGCTGGCCTATTGGCCCGGGCGCAACGGCCCTTTCCTGTTCGACGACTATTCCAACCTCGCCACGCTCGGGGACTACGGCCGCATCGACACCTGGTGGAAGGTGGTGGCTTTCCTCACCTCCGGCTTTGCCGGGCCGACGGGCAGGCCGTTGTCGCTGGCGACATTTCTGCTCGACGCGCGCAACTGGCCCGCTGCCTCCGAGCCCTTCAAACTGACCAATGTCGCCCTGCACCTGCTCAACGGCGCGCTGCTCGCCGGCTTGAGTGCGGCCTTGGCACGCGCGCTGGGCATGGCGCGCAGGCCCGCGGCCTGGGCCGGGGTGCTGGCGGCCGGGCTGTGGCTGCTCGACCCGTTCTGGGTGTCGACCACGCTGTATGTCGTGCAGCGCATGGCCATGCTGGCCGCCACCTTCGTGTTCGCCGGGCTGTGGGGTTACGCGCATGGGCGGGCGCTGCTGGGGCAGGGACGCAAACGCGCGGGCTATGCGTGGATGAGCGTGTCGCTCACGCTGGGCACGCTGCTGGCCGTGCTCAGCAAGGAAAACGGCGCGCTGCTGCCGCTTCTCGCCTGGGTGCTGGAGGCGCTGGTGTTCGACCGCAACCACACCGCGCGGGAGCAGGGCGGGCGCGCGTTTCTGGCCTGGCGCTGGGTGTTCGTCCG
>DAIAZB010000201.1 GCA_027443745.1 Thiomonas sp.
CGAAATGCAGCCGCCGCGTCTGCGCCACCGCGAGCGGCGATGCGCCCACGTGTTGGAGGAACAGGCGGTCCAGATGCCGCGCCCCGACACCCACGCGGGAAGCGAACTCGCCGACGCTCACCCCATCGAGCGCGCCTTCATTGATGAGACGCAGCGCGCGCCTGACGACCGCGGAAGTGCCGAGCCAGGCGGGCGTGCCCGGCGCGGCCTCGGGCCGGCAACGCAGGCAGGGCCGGAAGCCCGCCGCTTCCGCCGCCGCGGCGCTGGCGTAATAGCGCACGTTCTCCCGCTTCGGCGACGGTGCGGGACACACCGGGCGGCAATAGATGCCGGTGCTGCGCACCGCGGTGAAGAACAGCCCGTCGAAGCGTGCGTCGCGGCTGAGCCGCGCCTGCTCGCAGGCGCGCACATCGGGCAGGGCAGTGGCGTGTTGATCGTCCATGCCCGCAGGCTAGCACCGCGCCCACGGCAAGACTCGCCGTTTTCGGACATCAATGGCCAACGCTCGCTCCGCATCGGCGACGGACGCATTGACAGCAGCCACAGCGTGCCAAACGATCCGGGGGAGGATCCCCGTCGCCCGAGGCCGCACGCATGCCATACGCCCATCGCAACGCTCCTGGCCGTCTCGCCATCGCGCTGGTCGCCTGGCTGGCCGCGTGCCTGCCGCTGCACGTGGCGGCAGCGCAGGCGAAACCCACGGCACGGTATTGGGTCGCCAGTTGGGGGGCAGTCGATGACCTCGAACTATCGGCAGGTCGCCGGCAGCGACGGCAAGCCGGAGCGCGATGCCTACGGCCAGCCGATCGAACGCGCGCCGACGGTCGACCACGTCACCCTGCGCCAGCGCGTGACCGTGAGCGCCGGCGGCCAGCGCGTGCGCATCCGGCTCTCGAACTACTACGGCCTTGCGCCGCTCACCGTGAGCGGCGCGCGCATCGCGCTCGCCGCCAATGAGGCAAGTGATCCCTCGGCGATCGCGCCTGCCAGCGATCGCCGGCTGAGCTTCGACGGCGGCCAGCGCTCGATCACCATTGCGCCCGGCAGCGAAGTGGTCAGCGATCCGGTGGACCTGCACGTGCCGGCGCTGTCCAACGTGCTTGTCAGCCTCTACTTCGCTGGTTCGGCGCGGCTGGCCGATGTCCACCCGATGGAGCAGGCGCGCACCGCCTGGACGGTCGACGGCGACGCCACGCGGGCCGCATCGCTGGCGCACAAGACGGCGGCGACGTCGTTGCCGGGCGACCACATCTACCTGCTCGAAGGCGTGGAGGTCGAAGCGCCGGCCAATACGCGCGGCATCGTCGCGTTCGGCGACTCGATCACCGACGGTGCCTATGCCAGCGCACCCGGCACGACGTGGCCGGCGGTGCTGGCGCGACTCGCCCAACGCAATGGCAAGGCCGTGGCTGTGGTGAACGCCGGCATCAGCGCTGACGAGCTCACCACCGACCAGATCGGCGCGCCTGGCGCGGGCATGGCCGGCCTCAAGCGTTACCTGCGCGACGTGGTGGATCGCCCCGGCGTCACCGACGTGGTGGTGCTGTTTGGCGCCAACGACATCAACCGCGGCATCGACGCCGCCGGTTATCCCCATGGCGCCTCGGTCGGCGACCTGATCGCCTCCATGCGCATGCTGGCCGACATAGCGCACCAGCACCACCTGCGCATCTACGCCGGCACGGTGACGCCGTTTGCCGGCTTTCCGGGCTGGGACACGCCGCAACGCGAGGCCGTGCGCCTGCGCTTCAACCGGTGGTTACGCCACTCAGGCGCGTTCGATGGCGTGATCGACTTCGCCGATGCCGTGAAAGGCGCCTATACGCCACCGCCGCTGATCGCCCGGCTGTCGCCGCGGCCGGCCGGCATGGCCCGCGTCTGCGCGGGCGACGCCGGCCTGCACCCGAACGACCGCGGCTACGCCGTCATGGGCACGCTGGCCTACGACGTGTTGTTCCACGTGAAGTTGCAGCCGCCGCGGGCTTGTCACTGATTTCCTCTGCCGCCGGCCGCGCCTACAGCGCATCGGCATCCAGCAAGCGAGGCCCGTTGCCGCTCTCGCCCAGACGGTCTTGCGCGTTGCGTAGCGGACAACTCTTCAGTGACAGGCAGCCGCAGCCGATGCAGCCGGTGAGTTCGTCGCGCAGTTGTGTCAATCGCGCGATGCGCTCGTCCAGCTCCGCGCGCCAGTGCGTCGACAGGCGCTTCCAGTCTGCCGCGTTCGGCGTGCGCTCGTCGGGCAGCCCGGCAAGCGCGTGCGCAATCGATGCAAGCGGCAGACCGGTGCGATTTGCCACCCGGATCACCGCCAGCCGGCGCAGCACATCGCGCCGGTAGCGCCGCTGGTTGCCGGCGTTGCGTGAGCTGCGGATCAGGCCCTTGGCCTCGTAGAAGCGGATTGCCGACACGCTCAACCCGCTGCGGGCGGCGACCTGGCCCACGCTCAACGATGTGGAATCGGATGCCTTGCCCATGCTTGACCTCAAGTTAACTTGAGGTCTTACCCTGCCGCACGTCGCCTGCAACCGCAACCCTGTCCGTCCTTGGAAGATCTGCCGATGTCCATGCCCGTCGAACGCTTGCCGTTCCCGCCACTGCTGAGCCGGCTTGCCGGCGTCTTGCGCGTGCTGCGCGATCGCGGCGCCTTGTTTGACGGTGCGGCGCACCTGCCGGCCGTGTTCGCCGCACCGGCCGGACGCGGGCAGGTATCTGCGCAGACCTTACGCGAGCCGCACCTCGCCCTGTTCGTGGCGAGGCTCCGGCAATTGCTGGCCGCCGGCGACGAGCGGACGCGGCGGCGGCTGGAGCAGGATGTGCTCGACCTCGCCGTGCCGCTACAGGCCACCGGCCTGTTCGAGGTGATGCATATCGCCCACCCGCCGCTGGCGGCGATGGTGGCGGATCACCTGGCGTCGACGTCTGCCTGAGGTGGCGCCGGCGTTTCGCGCCTGTGCACCGCTATGCTCGCCAGCACCCCGTCGCGCCGGATCAGCCCGTGGTACAGCGCCGCGCCGAGGTGTGCGAGGAAGGTGAGGAACAGCAGCATCGCCAGCCAGGTGTGCAGGTGGCGCAGGATGGCGAACGCGGTGGCGTTGGTCGGGAAGATCGCCGGCAGCCGCAGCGAATCGCTGAGCATCACCGGGTAGCCGCCGGCCGAGAGCATCGCCCAACCCACCAGCGGCATCGCGATCATCAGTGCGTACAGCAGCCAGTGCGAGGCACGCGCGGCCAGCTTTTGCAGCGTGGGCAGATCCGCCGGCAACGGCGGTGGCGGGTGGCGCAGGCGCACGGCGAGGCGCACCACTGCCAGCAGCAGGATCGCGATGCCCAGCGGTTTGTGGATGCGCAGCAGCCATGCGTGGCGTTCGGACACGGACGACACCATGCCGATGCCGATGAACAGCATCGCCAGGATCATCACTGCCATCAGCCAGTGCAGCACGCGGGCGGGCAGGGCGAACAGGCCGGTCGTGTTTTTCATCGTGCGCTCTCCGGCCGTGCTTTCGCGGAGGGGCGGGCACTGCCCGGCAGGTGCGCCTCCTCGCTGGTGCGGCGCAGGTAGGACACGGCATAGGCGGCCGAGCGAGCGGGCAGCAGCGGGTCGTCGGAGATCGCGATGCCGTGCGGCAGCACCGTCGGGTCGTAGTTGATGTCGCGGCAGGCGCCGCTGTCCTGCGCCTGCTCGCTGTCGATCACCAGCATGCCGGCGTCGAGGGTGGTACGGTCGGCGGGCCAGGTCTGGGTGGCGTCGTCGGTGGGGTCGCCGGGGTTGGCCAGCGTCACCAGCAGCTTCCAACGCTGCGGCGCCTGCGCCAGCCGCTGGCGCAGGTCGGCGTCGAGGTAATCCGCCTGGCCGGCCGGGGCGGCGCCGCTGTCCGTTGCCTCCGGCGCCATGCGCCAGCGCACCGCGTGCCGCACGCCCTTGGCGTCCACGAACTCGAACGCGTCCAGGCTCCAGTAGCTCTCGGTGGCGAAGCT
Source organism: Thiomonas sp. (assembly GCA_027443745.1). The sequence continues at coordinate 3,979 of DAIAZB010000201.1, forward strand.
GGCGGAGGGCTTGGCCGTCTTCGCCCACGCGCGGAACGCGGCGGTCTCCGGATGCGCGGCGAAGAACGCCGCCAGCTTCTTCGGGTCGGGCTTGCCCGTGGCCGGGTCGGGCTGCTGCGCCTGCAATTGTGCGAAGAACGCCTGCGGCGTGGCCACCGGGAACACCGGCATGCTGTTCATGCCGGTGCGCCATTGCTGGCCGTTGGCCTGGGTGAAGCGCAGCGCCATGCTGCGGATCGGCACGCTGCCGTCCGGCGCATACGGGTTGCTGCCGGGAATCGCGAAGCGGCCCACCACCGGCGTGCGCTCGCCCGGCGCAAAAACCTGCGCCACCGAATACGCGGCGGCCTGCCCGCTGCTCTTGAAGTAGCCGGCCACGCACACGCCCTTGGCGTGGTTGCGCCGGTAGCCCGGATACACCCCGGCGTTGGCCTGGAACTGGTCGATCAGCCGCTTTGGCGTGAGCCGATGTGGTGCCAGCCAGCCGCCCACGTAGGCGAAGGCGGCAGCGATGGCGAGCAGGATCGCGCCGATCAGCAAGAAACGGGGCAGCAGGCTGCGCGGGATAGGCGTGGGGTCGGGCTCCGGCGTTGCGTGCATGCGGTCTGGGCCTTGGCGATGGAAAGCGTCGCCATGTCCTTCGTTCGACCGCCGCAACAGGTTACGCCGGCTTTGCGGCAGCGCAGATGGCCGCAGCGTGGCCACGGTTCCATAATCAAATTTTTCAGGCGCACGCGAGCACCCCATGAACGCCCCCACCCGCATCGATACCACCCGCACCATCCGCGCGCCGCGCGGCACCGAGCTCAGCTGCAAGAGCTGGCTCACCGAGGCGCCGTTCCGCATGCTGCAGAACAACCTCGACCCCGAGGTGGCCGAGAACCCGGCCGAGCTGGTGGTGTACGGCGGCATCGGCCGCGCCGCGCGCAACTGGGAGTGCTTCGACGCCATCCTGCGTGCGCTGCGCGACCTGAACGACGACGAGACCCTGCTGGTGCAGTCCGGCAAGCCGGTCGGCGTGTTCCCCACCCACAAGGACGCGCCGCGCGTGCTCATCGCCAACTCCAACCTGGTGCCGCACTGGGCCACCTGGGAGCACTTCAACGAGCTCGATAAGAAGGGCTTGATGATGTACGGCCAGATGACGGCCGGCAGCTGGATCTACATCGGCTCGCAGGGCATCGTGCAGGGCACCTACGAAACCTTCGTGGAGATGGGCCGGCAGAGCTACGGCGGCAGCCTCAAGGGCAAATGGATTCTCACCGCGGGCCTGGGCGGCATGGGCGGCGCGCAGCCGCTGGCGGCCAGCCTGGCCGGCGCGTGCAGCCTGAACATCGAATGCCAGCAGAGCCGCATCGACTTCCGACTCAAGACCCGCTACGTGGACGAGCAGGCCAGCGACCTCGACGACGCGCTGGCGCGCATCAAGAAGTACACCGAAGCCGGCGAAGCGAAATCCATCGCGCTTCTTGGAAATGCGGCGGATGTGTTGCCCGAACTCGTGCGCCGCGGCGTGAAGCCCGACGCCGTCACCGACCAGACCAGCGCGCACGACCCGGTCAACGGCTACCTGCCGCAGGGCTGGACGCTGGAGCAGTGGGCCGAGCGCCGCAAGAGCGACCCCGCCGGCACCGCCAAGGCCGCTAAGCAGTCCATGAAGGTGCACGTGGAAGCGATGCTCGCCTTCCACGCGCAGGGCATCCCCACTTTCGACTACGGCAACAACATCCGCCAGATGGCCAAGGACGAAGGCTGCGAAAACGCCTTCGCCTTCCCCGGCTTCGTGCCCGCCTACGTGCGCCCGCTGTTTTGCCGCGGCGTGGGCCCGTTCCGCTGGGTGGCGCTCAGCGGCGATCCGGAAGACATCTACAAGACCGACCAGAAAGTGAAGGAGCTGATCCCCGACGACGCCCACCTGCACAATTGGCTGGACATGGCCAAGGAGCGCATCAGCTTCCAGGGCCTGCCCGCGCGCATCTGCTGGGTGGGTCTGGGCCTGCGCCACAAGCTGGGCCTGGCGTTCAACGAGATGGTGCGCAACGGCGAGCTGAAGGCGCCGGTGGTGATTGGGCGCGACCACCTCGACTCTGGCTCGGTCGCCTCACCGAACCGCGAAACCGAAGCGATGAAGGACGGCAGCGACGCCGTCTCCGACTGGCCGCTGCTCAACGCGCTGCTCAACACGGCGGGCGGGGCGACGTGGGTGTCGCTGCATCATGGTGGTGGGGTGGGGATGGGGTATTCGCAGCACTCTGGCGTGGTGATCGTGTGCGACGGCAGCGCCGAGGCCGACAAGCGCATTGCGCGGGTGTTGTGGAACGATCCGGGCACCGGCGTGATGCGGCATGCGGATGCGGGGTATGAGCTGGCGGTGGAGTGTGCGAAGGAGCAGGGGTTGAAGTTGCCGATGGGTTGATACGGTGTAGGAGTAGGCAGTCCCTTGACCCAGTTCAACTTTAGGGAGTGAATATGCGCCGCTGGCTATGGTTGATGGGCGTGTTTGTCTGGGCCGGGGTGCTGCAGGCTCAGGATCGCACCGAGGTGAAACCTGACGGGACACGTATAACCACGCATCAGGTGCCGCTGCTCAACAAACTTCCAACAGCATGTGTCGCTCTGGAATCGAAAGGTGGGCTGGCCACCATCGTGATACCCGCAGACGAGTTGGACCGGCTCGCAACCCGGGACGAAAAAGCGCTGGAAGGCAAGATTTCCCGCATGGATTTTCTCGCATCGGGGAGGGCGCGGGACTTGTTGAAGTTGCTTTCAACCGAGCGGGACAGCAGAGGGTGCCAAGAGATACGCGGCCCACTTCCGCTGGATACGACCTATCTCATCGGCTGGTTTCTGGAGCAGGGGCATGCGGAGGTGTTCACGCATCATCTCAATCTGCCAGAACCCTTCATCATTGTCCGGCACATCAACACCCCGATTTTTGGCACGGAAGAGTTCCTGTTGCAGGACGGTACTGAGATCTGGGGATATGGCACATGGGTGTCATAGCGTGAAAAAAGCGAGGTCAGGTTCACTTCTGCGGCTTTTCGGAGCGCGGCCGGATAAGGGGGCTGAGGAGGAATAGTCGTGGGAACTGCCTCCGTCCTCTCTGCGAGCGCCGCGGCCCGTCAGTACATCAGCTGCACTTCGAACTGGAAGGCCAGTGCATTGGCCACGTCGGCGCGGGTGTCCGGATGCACCACGTACTGCAGGTCGGGCTGCAAGGTCAGGTGTGCGCCGACCGCACGCTGGTAGGTCAATTCGTAGATGCGCTCGGTGGACGCGACCGGCAGGCCCTGGGCCTGCTGCGCGCGCAGGTAGGGGCGGCCGTTGCGGACGGTGGCGATGGCCAGGCCCAGCGCGTCGCTGGCACTGGCGTCGAACAGCGGCGACAGCGACATGCCCACGCCTATGTAGCGGCGGAAGCGGTTTGCGCCGGGGCTCGCGACGCTGAGTTGGGCGAAGCCCGCCAGCCGCCGGCCGGCACTGCCGATGCGCACCAGCGCCGGATCGTCGAGCAGCAGATAGGCGCCGCTGGCGGCACAGGCGTGCGCCGTGGCATCGGGCGCAAGGCACGCCTCGCGGCGGGCGTAATGCCACAGGCCCAGCGCCAGCTTGCCGGTGTACGGCGGCTGCCGCGCCAGGCGCCCGATCATGCCGCCGTCCCAGTCTTCGTGGTCCGCGCCTGCGGCAGGCGCGCGACGCAACAACGCGAGTTCGCTGACCAGCAAGGCATCGCCGCCGCGGGTGCGCTGCGAACCGGGCGGCAGGCCGGGGTCATCGGGCACGCCGCCTTGCAGGACCGCAGTGCGCCACACCACGTTCCGCGAAGGCTTCAGCGCGACGCGCAGGGCGAAACGGGGACGGGGGAAGATTGATGGCCCCTGGCCGCCGCTTTGCGAGAACGCCGGCTCCACGCCGAACGAGCTGTCCAGGAACAACGCGGAAGTCTGCAGGCGGTCGAATTCGCTGTTGAGATCGTAGCGGCCCAGCAGCACCGACCAGTGCGAACGCCGGCCGTTGTACTGCATCCAGGCTTCATAGAGGCGGGTAAGGTGCGGCGCCGCGATATTGCTGACGCCCTGGGCGTCGCCGGTGTAGTCGCCGGGAAAGCCGCCGCCGCTGTTCAGCACCTGGGCAAACGCGCTGAAGCCCGGCCCCTGGCTACCCGCCGCACCGTGATAGCGCAGCGAACCGTAGAGGTTCCACATACCGGTGGTACCCCGCCGTCGGCCACCGCGCAGGTTGTCGTACAGGTTGGCGAGCAGGCCCACGGCGGGTTTCAGGGTAGCGGCGTTGGTGTCCGCGGCGTTGGCATGCCAGGGTGCCAGCGCAAGCAGCGTGGCGAGCGCACAGGTGGCACGGCTTGGCTGGAAGCGGCTTCGGATCGGCATCGACGCGGCGGGGCGGAGGAGGCGGTGCGACTGTCCGGCGATTCCAGCGCGATGGGGACCGGCGGCATCGACGTCACAGAGGATACAACGCGGGAAAAAGCGGGGTCAGGTTCACTTCTGCGGCTTGTCGGAACGCGGCGGCCGATGCGCTGGCCGGATACCGGCGAACCGCAGGGTCTTGGCTTCGACCATGGCGCGGAAGTCGTCGTGGCCGAGCGCGCGTTGTTGTTGAAGATAGATGCGGATAGCCGCAAGGTCGTTGTCGGATAGCGTTTCGCGCAGCAGTTGCCGATAGGCCTCGGCACGCGCGAGGGGCGTAGTCGCTAGCGCGGTGTACGCGGGGTGGGGCGTGAGCCAGGCAAGCTGACGCAGGCCGCAATGGTTGGATGCGCTGGACCACGGATAGCGGGTTGCGTCATCCGTCATGCGCGCACGCACTGGGTTGAGGTCGATGTAGCGGTAGCAGCGCAGCACGTAGGCTTCGGTGTCGACCAGGCAGGCTTTATAGCGCCCTTCCCACAAGGTGCCGGTGCGCCGGTGCCTTGCGTTGAACTGGCCCACGTAGCCGCGCCCGAGTTTCTGCATCAGTTTCGAGATGGCACCGGCTTCGCCGGGAGTGACGAGCAGGTGGACGTGGTTGTCCATCAGTACGTAGGCGTGCAGGGCGCATCGAGCGTCGAGCAGCGCCTCGCCAAGCAGGTGCAGGTAGCGGTGTCGGTCGGCGTCGTCCAGGAAGCAGGGCAGCCGGTTGTTGCCGCGTTGGACGATATGCTGGGGGATGCCGGGGAGGTCGAGTCGCGGTTGCCTGGCCATGCGCGCAGGGTCACGCAAGACCTTGGAATCGCAGTACCGGACCTCGCCGCGACTTGCCGTAGGTGCACAGTGCAGCGGGCTGCACGAAAGTGAACCTGACCCCGTTCGGCCCTCTCGTGGCGGCCGGCGGTGGCCCCGACCTCGCAGCCTGCATGACGGAAGCGGGGCTAAGGTGACGGTGACGATTAGGGTGCAGAATATTTCCCGCATTCCTTCCCCCGCCCGGTGAGGGATGCCCGCACGCCACGTCGGCATCGGTGATCAAAGGTCTGCCGCCTTCCGGCAGTCATCATTGAGATAAAGGAGATAGCTCATGGTCGCGCAAGTCCTTTCCGGCGAGGCGCTCGATAATTCGCAGCCTGACGACATGCTCCCTTACGACAAGAACTGTGTCGCCATGACGTTCTCCCGGCTGCTTGGCGTGGGGGTGTACCCCACGATCAATTTCATGATCCGGAAGGGCTGGATCACCAAGGCCTCCGACCTGGAGAACGACACCACGATCAACAAGGTGATCGGCAAGCTCAACCTCTCGACGCGCTACACCGACACGCCCTGGGAAACCGTCAAGGTGGGTATGAAGGGCATGCCCGATGGACGGTATTACGCCACCAACTGGGGGCCCAGCGGTTCCAGCGGCGGCAATGGGCACGCCTTCGCCATCATCAAGAAGGGTGGGCTCGGCGTCTATGGCAACAACCAGGAGGTGAAGCAGGCGGCCAGCAGCGCGTCGCGGCCTTACCACCAGGCGATACATGCCACGCACAAGATCTCGGTGTACGGCCCCATCTTGTGAGGTCGAACGGGAAGCGGGGTCAGGTTCACTTGAGTTCCCTCGGTAACTGAATCAGCCCACGTTTCAGTGCATAACTACGTCTCTGTCTTGCGAATCAATGCAAATGGATGAGGAGGTTGTATGTCTACTATCGATCAGGTGCTTGAAGCTATTCATGGTGCGCTGAGGGAGTTCAAGATGGAAATTCCATCCTTAAACTCACTTATAAGTACTCAGTTGACGTCGCCGAAATTGTCATGCGTAAATTTTGCGGGTGCCGTTTTGGAGAGAATAAATAAGGAACCGCAGGAATGGCCGTCTTCGCAATATATTTATCCGTCTGGATTATTTCTCAACTTTACTTTGATGGGCGATCCGTCTGAATATAATCATGGATTCTGTGTCTATTTTCATCAAAATGTGGCTTATGTGATACAGGCTTTTCTTGATCACAAGATTCGGCTTATAACGCCAATGAGCGTTCACGCATTTGTTGCGAGCGTGGTGAAGTTGAAGAGCGGCAGGCGGGATGATGTAGCTGCCGGTTACAAGGAAATATCGTCGGTAGATATTTCCAATGCCAATTACGTATTGAATGCCATGTATGTCTGTAAGGCCTGAGCCTGGAATGCAAAGCAGGAATTCGGGACGGGTCGGGTTTGCGCCGCTTAGCCGCATGGCCTTTGCCATCCCAGGCTGCGCGATAGGCAACGAATCCACGGCAAAGACAGGAGGAACCAGAGCGCACTTTTAAGTAAGTGGCGGCGTCTTGAGCTGCCTCCCCTCGTCGAACGCTTATGACGACAGCCGCTCGATCGCCTGCGCCGGCGTGAGGATGGCGAGGCCGCGCAGCGGCGCGAGCACGTGCAGGTCAGCGTCGCCGGTGACCAGTGCATCGGCTTTCGCGGCGAGCGCCAGTTGCAGGAAGGGCAGGTCGTGCGGGTCGCGGCACGGGGGCGTGCGGGGCGGCGGGTCGGAGATGCGGAAGGCCTCCGTCCACGGCAGGTAGTCGGCGAGCAGGTCGTGCTGTTCGTCGGGCGTCAACTTGAACTTGGGATAGGCGAGTACGCGAATCAGTTCGGCGACGGTGGCGCGGCTGGCCAGCGGTATGCACAGTGCCCCCTGCCAGGCGAGACGCAGGCGGCCGCTGACGCCGCCGGGTCGGATCAGCGCCGACAGCACGACGTTGGTGTCGAGTACCCAGCGCGGCGTCCCGCGTGCTGGCGGACTCACGGCTTGCGCCGCGGTGCGGCTTTGCCCGCGCGCGGCGGTTTCGCGTCGTAGCGACCTGACGGTTCGGCAACACGGGCGGCGCGGCGCGCCGCGCCGGCCTGGCGCGCCCAGGCGACCGCTGCGGCGAGGTCGTCGTCGCCAAGCTCCAGCGCGGCGAGCTTGGCGCGCACGGCATCGGCGCGCTGGAGGCGCACGGGCGTCAGCACCAGTTGCCCGGCGCGCACCTCCACCTCGAAATACTCGGCGTTGCCGGCGGCCTCGACCGCCGCCTTGGGCAGCGTCAGCTGGTTCTTGCTGGTGAGCTTGGCGAGCATGGGTCGGGGCCTTGGGTAAGGATGCCTTACTCTAGGCTGCGTTGCCGTTGCCGGCAAGCGTGCCGCCGGGTTCGCTCCATGCCGGAGCAGCCACGGGTTCATGCGCGCCTCTGCTGGTAGCGAACCTGACCCCGTCAGGTCGTGCCCCCATCCCCCGCAAAAACGCACACACCCAGCGCATGGCTCTTGGCCCGGTACATGGCGGCGTCCGCAGCACGCAGGTAGTCGTCGGTGGTCGCGAAGCCGGCCTGGCTGCTGACCACGCCGATGCTTGCGCCGCAGGTCACGGTGTGCGGGCCAATCCGATAGGGCGCGGCGAGGGCGGTCGCGATGGTCCGGGCGCGGTCGGCGGCGCCCGCGGGATCGATGGACTCGAGCAGCACGTTGAACTCGTCACCGCTCATGCGGGCCACCAGGTCGACGGCCCGGACGCAGGATTCGAGCCGACGTGCCACCTGCTGCAGCAGCTGGTCACCCACGTGGTGTCCGAGGGTGTCGTTGACGGCCTTGAACCGGTCGAGATCCAGCAGCAGCACGGCGAAGGTGGTGGTGTCTGCCGGTGACGGTGCGTCACCGCCTTTCGGGGTGCCGTCCCGATGCAGCGCGATGGCGTGCTCGAGGCGATCGCGGAACAGCGGCCGGCCGGGCAGGTTGGTCAGCGCGTCGTACGAGCTGCTGCGTTCCGCCAGGTCGCTCAGCGACCCGGCCATCCGCACGGCCTTGCCGCCTTCGAATTGCGCGATGCCGCGCCAGTTGAGCCATACCAGCCGCCCCGAACCGTGACGGGCGCGGAAATCCACCGAGAAGTTCGGCTGGTGGCCCGACAGGTGCCTGCGGTAGGCCGTCTCCACGCGCTCGCGGTCGTCGGGATCGATGAGCTGTTGCAGGAACTGCCAGCCGTGCTCATGCAGGTGGCCGGTGCCGCTCAGCCCGACGATCTCGTGGAAGCGCTCGGACGCATGCAGCGCGTCCGTCTGCAGGTTCCAGTCCCAGATGCCGTCGGTGGAGCCGCGGGTGGCAAGCGCATAGCGGTTGTCGGATTGCACCAGTTCGAGTTCGGTGTTTTTCTGTTCGGTCACGTCGATCATCAGGCCGATCATGCGATTCGGGCGGCCTGGCTCGACGTCCACGCGGCACAGGTCGCGCACCCAGACGACCTTGCCGGACTTGGCGATCAACCGGTAGCTCATCTCGTACGCATAGCTGTGCGTGGCGTGGTACGCGGCGTCGTCGATGACCAGCGCGTCCGCCAGGTCGTCGGGATGCACATGCGCGCGCCAGAAACCCGGGTCCGCCCGCCACTCTTCCACCGAGTAGCCGAAAAGGCGCTCGACCTGCGGGCTGAGGAAGGTGTTGCCCACGCCGAGCTCTGCCTCCCAGACGACGCCGTCGATGGTTTCCAGCAGCCGCAGGAAGCGCTGGCGGTCCTCCATCACGACCTGCTCGGTGATCTCGGTGATCTCGATCAGCACGCCCTGGCGACTGATCACCCGCTCCGCGGCGTCGGTCTTCGGATGCAGCTGCAGACGCATCCAGCGATGGTCCGCGTCGGCGAAGCGCAGGCGGAACACCGGCATGCCGGCGCGCAGGGCGCCGGCGTCGTCGGGATGCACGAAGTCGAGCAGGGACTGGCCCAGCGTCGCTTCCACCGAGTGGCCGGTAAGCCGGTGCCAGGCGGGATTCAAGTAGGTGATGATCCACCGTGCGTCCGTCTGCACCACCGCATCGGGCAGCAACTGCAGCAGTTCTTCGGACGGTGTGAGAGGGGCGGGCATCGGTCACTTATGCTCACCGAAGCGCGATCGTGCAGTCCAGCCCCTCCAGCAATAAGGGGACGTGGCGAATTAAGGCGGCTCGCGAAGGCCGACTTGCCGGGGCCGCCCGCGGGAACGGCAGACGGCAGGGCGTCCGAGCGTGGTCTCCATGGTGGGTTGCCTGCCTGGCTTAATTAGCCACGGCCCCTTTGTTGAACATGTCGTCGAGGCGGGTGTAGCTGTGCTCCATGCCGTCGGTCATGCCGGTGGAGACGGCGTCTTCACGCGCTTGCTTCGAGGCGAACGTCAGGTTGCAGATCAGCGTCGTGATGCCGTTCTCCTCCGTGAGTTCAAGTGACACGATGCAGGGATCGCCCGTTGGCATGGCGAAGTCCATGTCGCCCGGGTCGAAGTATTGCTCGTGGACGAGCCTGGAGCAGTCGTCGACTTCGGTGAACGTACCCAGGAAGCCAAATGCGTTGCCGTCTTCGCGGTTTCTCCACTGCCACTTGTATGTGCCGCCGACGCGGACATCCATGTCGCACACGGGCATATCCCAGCCTTCATAGCCTTGCCATTTGCGCACGAGTTCGGGGCGGGTATGCGCATCCCACACCATCTGGCGAGGCGCATGGAATGTACGCGTGACGCGAACTTCGCGATCACTGGGAAATGTCACTTCTGCGGGCTTGGCCATGGTTTTCTCCTTGGTGATCCTTCGTGATGGCACGCGGCCCTTTGGGACGAAAGAGCGAACGGCGCGCTGGCACGTCAGTGCTATTTGTTTGTCGGTTTGCGCCGGGACGGTTTGGCCTGGAGTTCCCCGAGCAACGCATCGAGACGCTGGTAGTTCCGCTCGAAGATCTCGCGGTAACGTTCGATCCAGTCCGCGGCCTCCTTCAATCCTTTCGGTTCCAATTTACGTGGACGTCGTTGCGCATCGACGTCCATCGAGATGAGGCCGGCGCGCTCAAGCACTTTCAGGTGTTTGGAAATGGCGGGTTGGCTCATCTCGAACGGCACGGCGAGTTCCGTCACGGTGGCCTCTCCCGTGGCCAGCCGGGCAAGGATCGCGCGGCGGGTGGGGTCGGCCAGGGCGGCGAAGGTCAGGTTGAGGCGTTCCGAATCTTGCATAACCATCCATATACATAACCCATAGGTAATATGCAAAGATGGGACGGGCTGGTCAAGGCCCGTCGATCGGGGTCAGGCTGGATGACGGTGACGGAGGCAATCAAGCCGTGGAAATGGCCTTCGTCCCCTTTGCGGCGAGTCGTTGTTGCCGATGCAGCGGCCCTGCAATACTCGACAGCGCCGGCAGGGGGGCCGGCGCCAACCCTCGACCGCCCTGCCGGAGCATGCGCCGCCATGAACGATCGACTCATCCGCCGCATCGCCATCGTCGGCGGCGGCTCGGCAGGCTGGATGGCGGCGGCCGCGCTGGCGAATGCGTTGCAGCGCAGTTGCCGCATCGAGCTGATCGAGTCCGAGGAGATCGGCACTGTCGGCGTGGGCGAGGCCACGCTGCCGCCGATCAAGGGCTTCAACCGCATGCTCGGCATCGACGAGAACGCCTTCCTGGCCGCCACCCAGGGCACGTTCAAGCTGGGCATCGACTTCCACCACTGGAGCCGGCTGGGGCAGCGCTACTTCCACCCGTTCGGCGAGATCGGCGTGCCGTTCGACTCGGTGCCGTTCCACCAGTACTGGCTGCGCGAGCGCGCCCGTGGCGACGCCACGCCGCTGCAGGACTATGCCTTCGCGTGGGCCGCCGCGCGGTTGGGGCGGTTCGAGCGTCCATCCGGCGATCCACGCTACGTGCAGTCGTCTTTCGACTATGCCTACCACTTCGACGCCACGCTGTACGCGCGCTACCTG
>DAIAZB010000202.1 GCA_027443745.1 Thiomonas sp.
ATTCGGGCGGCCTGGCTCGACGTCCACGCGGCACAGGTCGCGCACCCAGACGATCTTGCCGGACTTGGCGATCAACCGGTAGCTCATCTCGTACGCATAGCTGTGCGTGGCGTGGTACGCGGCGTCGTCGATGACCAGCGCGTTCGCCAGGTCGTCGGGATGCACATGCGCGCGCCAGAAGCCCGGGTCCGCCCGCCACTCTTCCACCGAGTAGCCGAAAAGGCGTTCGACCTGCGGGCTGAGGAAGGTGTTGCCCACGCCGAGCTCTGCCTCCCAGACGACGCCGTCGATGGTTTCCAGCAGCCGCAGGAAGCGCTGACGGTCCTCCATCACGACCTGCTCGGTGATCTCGGTGATCTCGATCAGCACGCCCTGGCGACTGATCACCCGGTCCGCGGCGTCGGTCTTCGGATGCAGCTGCAGGCGCATCCAGCGATGGTCCGAGTCGGCGAAGCGCAAGCGGAACACCGGCATGCCGGCGCGCAGGGCACTGGCGTCGTCGGGATGCACGAAGTCGAGCAGGGACTGGCCCAGCGTCCCTTCCACCGGGTGGCCGGTGAGCCGGTACCAGGCGGGATTCAAGTAGGTGATGATCCACCGTGCGTCCGTCTGCACCACCGCATCGGGCAGCAACTGCAGCAGTTCGTCGGACAGTGTGAGAGGGGCGGGCATCGGTCGGTCAAGGAGTGGGATCAAGGGGACAATAGCGGACGATGGCGGGACGGGGGCAATCAAGCCGTGGGAATGGCCTGTCACCTTTGCGTCAGGGCAATAAGGGGACGTGGCGAATTAAGGCGGCTCGCGAACGCCGACTTGCCGGGGCCGCCCGCGGGAACGGCAGACGGCAGGGCATTCGAGCGTGGTTTCCATGGCGGGTTGGCTGCCTGGCTTAATTAGCCACGTCCCCTTTGTTGCAGTCGTTGTTGCCGATGCAGCGGCCCTGCAATACTCGACAGCGCCGGCAGGGGGCCGGCGCCAACCCTCGACCGCCCTGCCGGAGCATGCCCCGCCATGAACGATCGACTCATCCGCCGCATCGCCATCGTCGGCGGCGGCTCGGCAGGCTGGATGGCGGCAGCCGCGTTGGTGAACGCGTTGCAGCGCAGTTGCCGCATCGAGCTGATCGAGTCCCAGGAGATCGGCACCGTCGGCGTGGGCGAGGCCACGCTGCCGCCGATCAAGGGCTTCAACCGCATGCTTGGCATCGACGAGAACGCATTTCTCGCCGGGACCCAGGGCACGTTCAAGCTGGGCATCGACTTCCACCACTGGAGCCGGCTGGGGCAGCGCTACTTCCACCCGTTCGGCGAGATCGGCGTGCCGTTCGACTCGGTGCCGTTTCACCAGTACTGGTTGCGCGAGCGCGCCCGTGGCGACGCTACGCCGCTGCAGGACTATGCCTTCGCGTGGGCCGCCGCGCGGTTGGGGCGGTTCGAGCGTCCATCCGGCGATCCACGCTACGTGCAGTCGTCTTTCGACTATGCCTACCACTTCGACGCCACGCTGTACGCGCGCTACCTG
>DAIAZB010000203.1 GCA_027443745.1 Thiomonas sp.
GCGCCTACTCCAACGCATCGAACGCGACATCCAACTCGGCCGCTTCGAATACGCGGCCTATTTCCCCAACAGCCGGGCGGTGACGGCAACGCCCAAGCCTCCGGGTTCGCCGGCAGCAGGATTGGCCCGAGCTTTGGCCTCGGTGGATCCGGTCGCGGGACAACGCGCACCCACCCCCACGTTCGCCGACTTCGCACAGCAATGGATGCAGGAGAACGCCGTGCAGTGGCGCCGCTCCTATCAGCGCACGGTGGCCGACATCGTCGCCGTGCACCTTGCTCCGCCTTTTCAGGAGCGGGAGGTCGGAAGCCTCTCGCGCGAAGAACTTCTTGCCTTTCGGTCGACACTCGCCAAAGTACCCGGCCGAACCAAGCAAACCCTCTCACCACGCCGGATCAACGCCATCATGAATGTGATGCACGCCATCCTGAACGAAGCCTCCGACCGCCACAAGTTTACGTCGCCCTACTACAACATCAAACCTCTGAAGATCGCCAAGAGCGATGTGCGCCCCTTCACCCTGGAGGAAGTGCGCTCGCTCATCCAAAGCGTGCGCGAGGACTTCCGCAACTACTACACGGTGCGCTTCTTCACCGGGCTGCGCACGGGCGAGATCGACGGACTGAAGTGGAAGTACGTGGACTTTGCCCGCCGGTTGATCCTGGTGCGCGAGACGATCGTGGCCGGTGAACCCGACGAAGCCACCAAAACGATCGAGTCCAACCGCGACGTGCAAATGAGCCAGATCGTGTTCGACGCCTTGCAGCGGCAGTTTCAGCGCACGGGGCCGCTCAAACTCTGGGTCTTCTGCAACCGAGAAGGCCAGCCGCTGGACCACAACAACGTGACCAAGCGGGTCTGGTATCCACTCCTGCGCTATCTCGGCCTGGATCCCAGGCGACCTTACCAATCACGACATACGGCAGCCACGCTGTGGCTGGCGGCTGGCGAGAACCCAGAGTGGATCGCCCGGCAGATGGGACATACCTCGACCGAGATGCTGTTCAAGGTCTACAGCCGCTATGTGCCCAACCTCACCCGGCGCGATGGCTCGGCCTTCGAGCGGCTGCTGGCTTCGACGCTTGGGGCGACCCCCGTACAGGCAAGCCCCGATGCCCAGGAGGCCCATCATGTCTGATTCCACACTGCCCTACCCCCTGGGCCTGTCGATGATGCCGCAGATCTTCCGCCTCACCAGCCTGCAGACCCGTCAGGACGATCATGGGGAGATCACGCTCACCGCGCATCTGTTCCATGAGCGTGCCCAACTCAAGGTGCGTTGGACGGCGGGCAAGGTGGATGCACGCCTGCAGGCCGGCCTGCTCGTGGGTCCCCGTTGGACGGGGCATGGCAGCAGCCTCGATGGTTGCCTGCGCATTGCACGGCTGGCCATCCTGGACCGACCTGTCGCTGCGCTGTCCCTGTTTGACAGCGTCCCGCCTGGATGGGTGCGCGAACGCAGCCTGGTGCAGCGTGCACAGGCTCTGCTGGCCGAGTTGCCTGTGTCCTACCAACGCTTGTTCCATGCCGTGTTCTGGGCGGGGGACCGGTTCCGGGGTTTCTGTACCGGGCCGTCCTCCATGCATGGCCACCACAATGGCACAAGCGGCAATCTGCGCCACACGGTGGAAGTCGCCGAGCAGGTACGCGCACTGTGTGCTGAGCGCCTGCATGTGCACCGCGACCTCGCGGTGCTGTCGGCTTTGCTGCATGATTGTGGCAAGGCGGTGGAATACCGGCTCAAGCCTGATGGGAGCTGGGGGCTGTCCGATCGTGGGCGCTTGCTTGGGCACCGCGTCACGGCCATCGAATGGATTGCAGCGGCCATGGCCCGCTGGCCGATCCGTCTGCCCGATGGCCATGCGCAGGTGTTGCTGCATAACTTGAGTGCCGTGGCCCATGCCCCCAGATGGATGGGGTTGCGCGAGCCGCAGACGCCGGAGGCGGAGATCCTGTCCTTGGCCGATCGGCTCTCGGGGACAGATGACCTGATGCAGCGCTGCTTGCCTGATGCAGCGGGCTGGGGGCATTATCACCGTCATCTGGGACGGCAACCGTTTCGGGTTGCGCCCACGCAACCCGCTGGTGAAGTGGCTTGAGCCATGGTTTCAGGCTGCGTCTCGCTGCTTCATTGGCCTCTTTTCCATCTTTCCTCTTTCCGGCAATCGGAGTGATCTATGTATTGGACGTTGATCGTCACTTTCCTGTTGGTGATGGCTGTGATCCTGGCGATGGTGGGTCGCGATGCACGCCAAACGATCCGGCGTGAGATCTGGGCCACGGCCTTGCAGGATTGGCATGCCGTCCTGCGCCTGTTCGGGCGCGGGCGGAACTAGGCCGCTGTAGGATAGCCACATGCATTGATCGCGCTTTCCTTTCGTCATGACGTGCCGGGCTGCTGCCAGGCCCAGGCACGTCCTCACAAACTCGACGAAAGGAAATTTCATGCATCCCGATCTGTACGCTGCAGCACTGCAGCTTCTCAAAGCGGGCGCGGTCATTGACGAAGTGACCGCCGCACCGTTCACGTACCGCCTCGCCCTAGGCCGTGACGGCGCGCCGATTCCAGGGCATGTGGTGCAGCAGTTGGTGACACACCACAAGATTCACATGGTGTGCCAGGTTTCAGGCAAGCGTAGGTTTGTGCTGCGCTGAAATGGGTCAAGCAAACCTGGCGTCACCACAAGGCAACGGGTGGCGTCGGGTTTCAAGACACAGGATTTGGGCGTTGTTGCTGGATTCACAGGCCGGCGAACGCCTTCGCAAGACCAAGGCTTAGCGGGGCTTATTCCTTGGTCCTGATCTCGGGCATGGGGCGGTGAGCGCTGCGCGCGAACCAAGCGTACACGGCGACGCCGACGATGCCCACCATGGCGATGAGCACTTCTGTCGTGAGTGATATCTCGTAGATGAATCGACCGATGTTCATGAGGCAGCACAAGCTTCAGCAAGAGTGCTTCAATCTTAGCCTCCTTCAAGATTCCTTGGAACGACTTGTACGTTCAATGAAAGCTGCACCTACGCAGCTGGTACGACCCGCAGCGCTGGCATCGTGCGAGACTTCATTTCGGTGGTTCCTATCCTTGCTTGCTACGCACCAGCATGCTCACATACTGGCGAAAGGGGCCGCCACCATCAGCTGAGCACTTCAACTGGCCTTTGAATTGAGCCAGCGCAGCGGTGACCCCGCAGGGTCACGCGCATACATCCTCGTTGTGCCAATGCGCACCGCCGCCTCGCGGCTCAGGCACGCTTGCCCGCGTCCTCAGCGCTGACCATCTCGATGGCTGTCCTGAACCGCCCCAGGTTTCGTGGAGGCTGTTTGGTTTAAGTCAGGCCGCCATCGTGGTGACCTGAGTGGCTTGTTGCCTCCAGTAGTTTGCCTCAGCTTCTGCGGGAGGGATATAGCCCAGGGGTTCCATCAGTCGGTGG
>DAIAZB010000204.1 GCA_027443745.1 Thiomonas sp.
CACCACGTCTTCGGCGCCGGCCTCCAGCGCCACTTCCATGACCTTGTCCTCGCTCGTGCAGGGCGCGAACACGAACTGGCCGCAGTGCTTGAATTGGAACGCCACCGAGCCCTCGGTGCCGAGATTGCCGCCGCACTTGGAGAGCGCGTGGCGCACTTCGGCCACGGTGCGTACCCGGTTGTCGGTCATGCAGTCGATGATCAGCGCGGCGCCGCCGGGGCCGTAGCCTTCGTAGCGGATTTCCTCGTACTGCACGCCTTCGAGGTTGCCGGTGGCCTTGTCGACGTTGCGCTTGATGTTGTCGGCCGGCATGTTGGCCTCTCGCGCCTTGTCCAGCGCCAGGCGCAGGCGCGGGTTGGCGTTGGGGTCCGCGCCGCCGAGCTTGGCCGCGACGGTCACTTCGCGAATGATCTTGGTCCAGACCTTGCCGCGCTTTTCGTCCTGACGGCCTTTGCGGTGCTGGATGTTGGCCCATTTGGAATGGCCGGCCATAACGGGGTCTCGCTTTCCGGCGCGCTGCGCGCCTGAGGTTGTCGGCCGGCATGTTGGCTTCGCGCGCCTTGTCCATGGCCATGCGCAGGCGTGGGTTGGTGGCCACGTCGCCGCCGCCGAGCTTGGCGGCAACCGTCACCTCACGAATGATCTTGGTCCAGACCTTGCCGCGTTTTTCGTCCTGACGGCCTTTACGGTGCTGGATGTTGGCCCATTTGGAATGGCCGGCCATAGTGTTCGCTCCCGGCGCGCGGCGCCTTAGGTTTTGTCATTGCCTTAGACTGAATCGTCCAAAGTCGCCGGCATTTTACGGCCCCTCATTTGCGAGATTCCCGATGTCCGATCCCATCTTCATCGCCCAGCACGGCGCCGTGCAATGCCCGCTGCTGCCACCCCTGGCCAATCGCCACGGTCTCATCACCGGCGCCACCGGGACCGGCAAGACGGTCAGCCTGCAGGTGTTGGCCGAGGCGTTCTCGCGCATCGGCACGCCGGTGTTCATGGCCGATGTGAAGGGCGATCTCAACGGCGTCTCTCAGACTGGAAGCTCCAGCCCCAAACTGGCCGAGCGCCTGAAAAGCGTGGGTTTGCCCGAGCCTGTTTTTGCGGCCTGCCCCGTGACCCTGTGGGACGTGTTCGGCGAGCAGGGCCACCCCATTCGCGCCACCATCTCCGACATGGGGCCGCTGCTGCTGGCACGTCTGCTGCAGCTCAACGAGACGCAGACCGGGGTGCTCAATCTGGTGTTCAAGATCGCCGACGACAACGGTTTGCTGCTGCTCGACCTCAAGGACCTGCGCGCCATGCTGCAGGAAGTGGGTGACAACGCAGCGCAGTTCACCACCGAATACGGCAATATCAGCGTTGCCAGCGTGGGCGCGATCCAGCGTGGTCTGCTCCAGCTCGAAACCCAGGGCGCCGACAAGTTTTTCGGCGAGCCCATGCTCAACATCGACGACCTGATCCAGTCCGACGGCAACGGCCGCGGCATGGTCAACATCCTCGCTGCGGACAAGCTCTACCAGTCGCCCCGCGTCTATGCCACGTTCCTGTTGTGGATGCTGTCGGAATTGTTCGAGCGCTTGCCCGAAATCGGCGATCCCGACAAGCCCAAACTGGTGTTTTTTTTCGATGAAGCGCACCTGCTGTTCAACGATGCGCCCAAGCCTTTGCTGGACAAGATCGAGCAGGTGGTTCGCTTGATTCGCTCCAAGGGGGTGGGGGTGTTCTTCGTCACGCAGAACCCGCTGGACATCCCCGACGCCGTGCTCGGCCAGCTCGGCAACCGCATCCAGCACGCGCTGCGCGCCTTCACCCCGCGCGACCAGAAGGCGGTGAAGACGGCGGCCGAGACCATGCGCCCCAACGCCGGGCTGGACATCGCGCAGGCCATCACCGAACTCGCGGTGGGCGAGGCCCTGGTGTCCCTGCTCGACGACAAGGGCAGACCGTCGCCGACCGAGCGGGCATGGATGCTGGCTCCCGGCAGCCGCATCGGCCCCATCACGCCCGACGAACGCCGCGCGCTGATGCAGGGCTCGCTGGTGGCCGGGGTGTATGAAAAGCTGGTGGACCGCGAATCCGCCTACGAACTGCTCAAGGGCCGCGTCGCTGCGCAGCCAGCGCCCACGAACGCGCCCGACCAGGCCACGCCGCCCCCCTCCACGGGCGGCCAGGCCTCGGGCGGCTGGCTTGGCGGCCTGGGCGGCTTCGGCAGCGGGACCGGCCGCAAGGATTCGTTGCTCGAAGCCTTGGCCAAGTCGGCCGCGCGCAGCATCGGCAGCACGGTGGGCCGCGAAATCATCCGCGGTGTGCTGGGTGGGCTGCTGGGTGGGCGCAAGCGCTGACGCCGCCCGTTGAAGCGGCGCCGGCCGGCGCGGGTGATGTGTATGTGGCGCGCGCCATCGTTGGAGCGGGGGTTCGTGTCGCGCCGCACGGGTGATCCAAGCAGCTCGTGCCTGACTGGACTCTCTAAAATGCGTACACAGTAACTGGCCGTTCACGGCGGGCAGCTTGTTTGCGGAGTTTCCCCTGCCCACCTCCACGCGGCAGCCACCGACTGGTTTGATCCGGTCCTCAGAGGATTCCATGGCGGCAGATACGCACGGCGCAGGCGCGGCACTGGCCACACAGGCCACGCCCG
>DAIAZB010000205.1 GCA_027443745.1 Thiomonas sp.
AGGTCGAAGGTCTGGACTACAGGCGCCTTGAAGTGTCGTCTCCCGGGCTTGATCGCCTGGTAAAGCTGCCGGACGACTGGGAGCGTTTTGCAGGTTTGGAAGTCGAAGTGACCTTGCGCGCTCCTTACAAGGGTCGCAAGAAATACCGCGGTATGTTGCAGGCGCCGAGTGCAGCAGCCACAGTCGGTAGCGCTGAAGCGCCGGCTCAGGCCGATGGCTATGTCATCGTCTGGGACGAAGCTTTGTTGGCCGCTGCTGCGGCGGCGAAGCAGGGTGGGAAAAAATTGAAGGCCGCTCAAGCGACGGCAAAAAAAGCCAAATCCGCCGGCGCGGTTGGGGTGGTCTCGGTGGCGAACGACGCCACGGAGGGCGTGCATGAATTGCGTTTTTCCATGGCCGAGGCGCGCGAAGTCCGTCTCGTGCCGGTGCTTGACTTTAGGGGTCGAAAATCATGAATCGTGAGCTGCTGATGCTTGTCGATGCGCTGGCGCACGAAAAGAATGTGGAGAAGGATGTGGTGTTCGGCGCGGTCGAAGCCGCGCTGGCTTCGGCCACGAAGAAGCGCTATCCCGGCGAGGTCGACATTCGCGTTGCCATCGACCGCGACACGGGTGCTTATGAGAGCTTTCGCCGCTGGCTCGTGGTGCCGGATGAGGCCGGGCTGCAGCAGCCCGACGCCGAAATCCTGCATTTCGAGGCGATTGAGCAGATCCCCGACATCGAGGTTGGGGATTACATCGAAGAGCCGGTGGAGAGCGTGGAATTCGGCCGTATCGGTGCCCAGGCGGCGAAGCAGGTGATCCTGCAAAAAATTCGTGACGCCGAACGTGAGCAGATTTTGAATGACTTTCTCGAGCGCAACGACAAGATTTTCGTCGGTACGGTCAAGCGCATGGACAAGGGCGACGCCATTGTCGAGTCCGGTAAGGTCGATGCGCGGCTGCGACGCGGCGACATGATCCAGAAGGAGAATGTCCGCGCCGGCGACCGCGTGCGTGCCGTCATCTCGAAGATCGACCGCCAGGCCCGAGGCCCGCAAATCGAGCTGTCGCGGACTTCGCCCGAATTCATGAAGGAACTGTTCCGCCTCGAGGTTCCCGAAATGGAGCAGGGCATGCTGGAGATTAAGTCTTGCGCCCGGGATCCTGGTGTGCGCGCCAAGATTGCCGTGTTGTCGCACGATCGCCGCATCGACCCGATCGGCACGTGCATCGGTGTCCGCGGCTCGCGCGTGAATGCCGTGAGCAATGAACTGGGCGGCGAACGCGTCGATATCGTGCTGTGGTCCGAAGATCCGGCGCAATTCGTCATCGGTGCCTTGGCGCCTGCCAATGTGCAGTCCATCGTTGTCGACGAGGACAAGCATGCCATGGAAGTGGCCGTGGACGAGGAGAACCTGGCCCTGGCCATCGGGCGTGCCGGACAGAATGTGCGCCTCGCGTCGGAGCTGACCGGCTGGGCCATCAACCTGATGTCGGCCGAGGAGTCACAAAACCGGCATACGGCTGAAACCGAAACCATGCGCGAGCTGTTCCGCAATAAGCTCGATGTGGATCAGGAAGTCGCCGACATCCTCATCCAGGAGGGCTTTACCAGCCTGGAGGAGGTGGCTTATGTGCCGCTGCCGGAAATGCTGGAGATCGAATCGTTCGACGAGGACACGGTGCATGAACTGCGCAACCGCGCCCGCGACGCCTTGCTGACGCAGGAACTGGCCAGCGAGCAAAAGCTCGAGGAAGTGTCGCAAGACCTCAAGAGTCTCGAGGGTCTGTCCAGCGACGATATCGCGAAGCTGGTCGATGCCGGCATTCAAACCCGTGACGACCTGGCCGATCTGGCCGTGGACGAACTCACGGCCATTACCGGGGCTGAGGAAGCTCAGGCCAGCGCGCTCATTCTCCAGGCTCGCGAACATTGGTTCAACGCCTGAGAATTGCGAAGCAAGGAACCACCCATGGCACAAACAACCGTCGCGCAACTCGCCACAGAGCTGCACATTCCCGCCACCCAATTGCTGGAGCAATTGGCAGCTGCCAGTGTGCACAAACAAACGCCCGACGACCCGATCAGCGATGTCGACAAGGCGCGTCTGCTTGACCATCTGCGTGTGGCTCATGGCGTGGTTGGCGCGGATCGTAAAAAAATCACGCTGACGCGCAAGCAGACCACGGAAATCAAGCAGGCCGATTCGACCGGCAAGGCACGCACCATCCAGGTCGAGATTCGCAAGAAACGCGTGTTTGTCAAGCGCGACGAGATGACGCCTGCAGAGCCTGCGGCTCGCGTGGTCACGCAACCCGTGGTGGACGAAGCCGAGCTGCGTCGACGCGAGGACGACGCGAAACGTCAGTCCGAGTTATTGGCACGCCAGGCCGAGGAGATCGGCAAGCGCCAGCGCGAAGAAGAGGCGGCTGCACGAGTTCGTGCTGCTGCACAACAACGACAAGATGAAGAGCGCCGCTTGCAAGCTGAGGCCAAGTCTGCCATCGCGGCACAGCAGCCACCCGAGCAGGACGATGACAAAGCGCGCAAGGCTGCCGAGGCGCAAGCGCAAGAGCAGGCTGCGGCTGCGTTGAAGCTGGATTCCAAGCGCGCTGCGGAGGCAGCGGCATCCGTCGCCCGCGCGGCTGAGCTCGAGTCTGTGCAAGTGCGTCGCAAAGCTGCCGAAAACGAAGCTGCGGCCATTCGCGACATGCTCTCTCGCCCTCGCGCGGTGTTGCACTCTCCCAAGCCTGAAGTCACCAAAACGGCTGAGGTTGCCGCCAAGGCGGGGGCCACGATCAAGGGCACCATCCACAAACCTGCTGCTGGCACAGCCAAGCCCGCGGGCGTGGCAGCCACCACCACGACGGCAGGCGCGAAGGATAAGAAACAGGTCAAGTCCGAGCAGTTGTCATCATCCTGGGCTGACGAGGCCGCGAAGCGCCGCGCCATCAAGACACGTGGTGACGCTACTGGCGGTACGGCTGCCTGGCGCGGTGCCAAGGGCGGCTCACGTCGCGATTCGCGTGAAAAAGAAGCGCCACGTTTTGTGGTGCCAGTCGAGCCGCAAGTGCGTGAGGTGCATGTACCCGAAACGATCTCCGTTGGCGATCTAGCCCACAAGATGGCGGTGAAGGCGTCCGAGGTCATCAAGGTGCTGATGAAGCTGGGCCAGATGGTGACCATCAACCAGGTGTTGGACCAGGAAACCGCGATGATCATCGTGCAGGAAATGGGCCATACCGCCATAGCGGCCAAACTTGACGATCCGGAAACCTTCCTCCAGGAGGATGGCCAGATTCCGCAAGAACTGACCTTGCTTCCACGCGCGCCCGTGGTCACGGTGATGGGACACGTCGACCACGGGAAGACGTCCTTGCTGGACTACATCCGCCGTGCCAAGGTGGCCTCAGGCGAGGCAGGCGGCATTACCCAGCACATCGGCGCCTATCACGTCACCACGCCGCGCGGCATGATCACCTTCCTCGACACTCCCGGCCACGAGGCCTTCACCGCCATGCGGGCGCGTGGCGCGAAAGCCACCGATATCGTCATTCTGGTGGTCGCTGCCGACGATGGCGTGATGCCACAGACGAAAGAGGCCATCGCCCACGCCAAAGCGGCGGGCGTGCCCATCGTCGTGGCGATGAACAAGATCGACAAGCCTGATGCGAACCCCGAGCGCGTGAAGCAGGAACTGGTGGCTGAGCAGGTCGTGCCCGAAGAGTACGGCGGCGAATCACCGTTCGTGTCGGTATCGGCCAAAACCGGCCAAGGCATCGACGAGTTGTTGGAACAAG
Source organism: Thiomonas sp. (assembly GCA_027443745.1). The sequence goes on from DAIAZB010000205.1 coordinate 3,783, forward strand.
TGCTGTTGCAGGCCGAGGTGCTGGAACTCAAGGCGCCGGAGGACGCGCCGGCCAAAGGGCTGGTGATTGAGGCCAGGCTCGACAAGGGCCGCGGTCCGGTGGCCACGGTGCTGGTCCTCTCGGGCACGCTCAGGCGCGGTGACGCGGTGCTGGCAGGCTCCAGTTATGGTCGCGTGCGCGCCATGCTGGACGAGGTTGGCAAGCTGGTGCCGAGTGCGGGACCCTCGATACCGGTGGAAATCCAGGGCTTGACGGAAGTTCCCGTCGCCGGTGAGGAAATCATCGTTCTACAGGACGACCGCAAGGCCCGCGAGATCGCCCTGTTCCGCCAGGGCAAGTTCCGCGATGTCAAGCTGGCGCGCCAGCAGGCCGCGAAACTGGAAAACATGTTCGACCAGATGGTCGAGGGCATGCAAACCCTCAATCTCATCATCAAGTCTGACGTGCAGGGTTCGCAGGAAGCGCTGGTGCATGCGCTCACCAGACTCTCGACCGAGGAGATCAAGGTCCAGGTGGTGCATGCGGCGGTTGGCGGCATCACCGAGAGCGATGTGAATCTGGCGATCGCCTCTCGGGCCGTGATCATCGGCTTCAACACCCGCGCCGACGCGGGTTCGCGCAAACTGGCCGAGCAGAATGGCATCGACATTCGCTACTACAACATCATCTACGAAGCCGTCGACGAGATCAAAGCTGCCATGTCAGGCATGCTCACGCCGGAGAAGAAAGAAGAGACCCTGGGCTTGGTCGAGGTGCGCGAGGTCTATCGCATCACCAAGGTCGGCACCGTGGCGGGCTGCATGGTTCTGTCCGGCCTTGTCAAGCGTTCGGCCCAAGTGCGGGTGCTGCGCGACAACGTGGTCATCCATACGGGCGAGCTCGACTCTCTCAAACGCTTCAAGGACGATGCGCGCGAGGTCAAGGAAGGTTTCGAGTGCGGTTTGTCGCTGAAGAATTTCCAAGACCTGGAAAAAGGCGATCAACTCGAAGTGTTCGAAGTCAAGGAAGTCGCGCGCACGCTTTGACGCAACAGCCGCCGCGCCGTCACCACCTGGACGTGGTTGCGGCGCGGGCTTTGCGTTGTTGCAGCCGCTGTCGCGTCAGCGATTCCATATCAGTCTCCACCGCGATTCACTCAGTTCATGCCACGTCAGGCCAGCAGTCCACACCGCGTTCACCGTATCGCCGACCAGATCCAGCGCGATCTGTCGGCGTTGATTCCGCGTGAGCTGCGTGACCCGCGCATCGGCCTGGTGACCATTGCCGATGTCCAACTCACGCCCGATTACGCGCATGCACGTGTCTTTTTTACCGTGCTGGGCGGCGAACCCGAACATGTGGCTGCGGCGCTCAACGAGCGCGCCGGCTATTTGCACAGCCTGTTGTTCAAGCGCTTGCGCATCCACACCGTGCCGACGCTGCACTTCGTGTTCGATCAATCCACCAGCAAAGCCAGCGATATGAATGCGCTCATCGCCCAGGCGGTCGCCACGACGGTCAAGGACGATTGAGCGCCCTGCGCTCGGTCGGATGTTTCATGGTTGCAAGCCAACGGCAACGCTCCAACTGGCAGTCGGTGCATGGCGTCATGCTGCTTGATAAGCCACGTGGTTGCACTTCGCAGACCGCGCTGCAGCAGGTGCGTCGCGCGTTGCGCGCCGAGAAGGCTGGCCACACCGGCACACTCGACCCCCTGGCCGACGGCTTGTTGCCGCTGTGCTTCGGCGCGGCCACCAAGTTCGCCCAGATGCACCTGGATGCGGACAAGGCCTACCGGGCGGTGCTGCAACTCGGCGTCACCACCACCACGGACGATGGTGAGGGTGAGGTGATCGAGCGCAAGGCCTTGCCCGACTGGACGAGTGTGGAACTGCGGCGAGTGCTGCAAGGCTTCGTCGGCACGATCGCGCAGACTCCGCCGATCTACAGTGCCCTCAAGCGCGCCGGCAAGCCGTTGTATGCGTATGCACGCAGTGGTCAAGAAATCGACGTTGCTTCGCGCCAGGTGCGTATCGACGCCATTGACCTCGTGGCGTTGCAGGACGACGTGCTCACCCTCGACGTGCGCTGCGGCAAGGGCACCTACATTCGAGCGCTGGCGCGCGACATTGGCCAGAAGCTCGGCTGCGGCGCTCATCTTGCCGCCTTGCGCCGCACCGCGAGCGGCGGTTTCGAGATCGGCCAGGCCTGTACGCTGGATGCCGTATGCGGCCTCGATGCTGACGCCGCGCAGGCCCATTTGCTGCCCGTCGATTCTCTGGTGCAGGGATTGCCGCGCGTCGATCTCGATGCATCGCTATGCGCTCGCTTGCTTCACGGCCAGACCGTTGTGCCTGAACTGGGGCCAAGCGTGCCGCACGGCCAGGTGCGTGTGCATGGAGGGACCTCCCCCCATCTTTCATTTCTCGGCGTTGCGCAGTGGGATGGGCATGTGCTCTCCCCGCAACGCCTGCTGAGCAACGAGGAACTGCAAGCGCAGTGAACACACCATGACACGATCCATTCGCAACATCGCCATCATCGCTCACGTCGACCACGGTAAGACCACCATGGTCGACCAACTGCTGCGCCAGTCCGGCACCTTTCGCCAGAACCAGCAGATCGCCGAGCGGGTGATGGACTCCAACGATCTCGAAAAAGAGCGCGGCATCACCATTCTGTCGAAGAACTGCGCGGTCGAATGGAAAGGCACGCACATCAACATCGTCGACACCCCTGGCCACGCCGACTTTGGTGGCGAGGTCGAACGCGTGCTGTCGATGGTGGACAGCGTGCTGCTGCTGGTCGATGCTGTCGAAGGCCCGATGCCGCAGACCCGCTTCGTCACCAAGAAGGCACTGGCGCTGGGCCTCAAGCCGATCGTCGTCGTCAACAAGGTGGATCGACCCGGCGCGCGCGCCGACTACGTCATCAACGCCACCTTCGAACTGTTCGACAGACTCGGCGCCACCGAAGAACAACTCGACTTCCCGGTGATCTACGCCTCCGGCCTGAACGGCTGGGCGAGTCTGACGCCGGGCGAGGCCGGCACCGACCTGGCGCCGCTGTTCGACGCCGTGCTGCAGCATGTGCCCGCTCACGCGGGGCTGGCGGCCGATCCGTTGCAGCTCCAAATCTGCTCACTCGACTACTCCACCTTCGTGGGCCGCATCGGCATTGGTCGCATCAACAGCGGCACGCTCAAGCCGATGCAGGACGTGGCGGTGTACAGCGGCCCCGATTCCACCCCGTTCAAGGCGCGAGTCAACCAGGTGCTCAAGTTCGAGGGCCTGGAGCGCAAGCAGGCTGAAAGCGCGGGGCCAGGCGATATCGTGCTGATCAACGGCATCGAGGATGTCGGCGTCGGCGTGACCCTCACCAGCATCGACAATCCACGCCCCCTGCCCATGTTGCTGGTCGATGAGCCGACCCTGAACATGAATTTCTGCGTCAACACCAGCCCGCTGGCCGGTCGTGAAGGCAAGTTCGTCACCAGCCGCCAGATTCGCGATCGCCTCGACCGAGAGTTGCAAAGCAACGTCGCCCTGCGCGTGAAAGACACCGACGAAGATGGCATCTTCGAAGTCTCCGGACGCGGTGAATTGCACCTCACCATCCTGCTGGAAAACATGCGCCGCGAAGGTTTTGAATTGGCCGTGAGCAAACCACGGGTGGTGTTCCATGATGTCGGCGGCCAGCGTCACGAGCCGATCGAGTTGGTGACTGCCGACGTGGAAGAGCAACACCAGGGCGGCGTGATGCAAGCCCTCGGCGAGCGCCGTGGTGAACTCGTGAACATGGAGCCCGACGGCATGGGACGCGTGCGCCTGGAGTACCGCATTCCGGCGCGCGGCCTGATCGGCTTCCAGAACGAATTCATGAACCTGACGCGCGGCACCGGGCTCATCAGCAACATCTTCGACGGCTACGGGGCCTATCGCGGCGAAATCTCCGGGCGCAAGAATGGCGTGCTCATCAGCCAGGATCAAGGCGAGATCGTCACCTACGCCCTGGGCAAGCTCGACGACCGCGGTCGCATGTTCGTAAAACCGGGCGACCCGGTGTACGAAGGCATGATCGTGGGCATTCACAGCCGCGACAACGATCTCATCGTCAATGCTGTGCGAGCCAAGCAACTCACCAATTTTCGTGTCTCGGGCAAGGAAGACGCCATCAAGATCACACCGCCGATCGAACTCACGCTCGAGTACGCGGTGGAGTTCATCGAGGACGACGAACTGGTCGAAATCACGCCCAAGTCCATCCGCTTGCGCAAGCGTTATCTCACCGAGCACGAGCGCAAGCGCGCTGGCCGCTCCGATGCACAAGCCGCCTGAGGCGGCCGGTTCACCCTCGCGTCAGCGTTGACGGGGTTGTCGTGTCACACGACGTCCGACCCGAGCACGCCAAGTCCGTACTTGCCATGGTGGTGGCCACGCTGCTGTGGAGCGTGGCCGGTGTCGTCACGCGCCAACTGCATCAACACAATGGTCTGATTCTGGTGTTCTGGCGCAGCAGCTTCACGGTGCTGGCCGTGCTGGTGTGGCTGGCCTGGAGCCAGGGCCTGCGCCGCGCCTGGATCGATGTGCGTGGCGCATCGCACCTGCTCTGGTATTCCGCCTGCTTCTGGGCGGTGATGTTCACCGCCTTCATGGTCGCGCTCACGCTCACCAGCGTGGCCCAAACCCTGCTGACCGACAGCCTGAGTCCTCTCATCGCTGCCGTGCTCGGCTGGCTGCTGTTGCGCCACCGCCTGCCCGGTCGCACTTGGGCGTCGGTCGCGCTGGCTACGATCGGCATGGGCTGGATGGTCTGGCACGATCTGCAATCGCCCGCGTCGAGTGCGCAGTTACTCGGCATGCTCATCGCCCTGGCCGTGCCCATCGCTGCCGCGTCGAACTGGGTCAGCCTGCGCCGTGCCGGCAGCGCGGTGCCGATGCAGGCCGCCGTCCTGATTGGCGCACTGTTTTCTGCACTTGCCGTGACACTGCCTGCCTGGCCTGTCAGTGTCGATCT
>DAIAZB010000206.1 GCA_027443745.1 Thiomonas sp.
AGGCCAGCAACTCGCGCGGCAGATGGCCCGTTGTCAGGTGGGCGATACCGCCCTGTGGCCAGACCGCGGCCTGATCCAGGTGCAGGGTGAAAGCCTGGGCTGCGCTCGCCGCCTTGGCGCCGATGCCGACCAGGTCTTGCAAGCGCGCCTCCGGCACGCCCTCCATGAACAGCAGCGTGAGATGCAGCTTGTCCGGCAGGGTCGGCTTGGTCGGTGGCGTGAAACGCCAGGCCTGCATGTGCTGCGCCAGCACGGCACGCAAGGACGGTTGCGGCCAGAGGGCGAAGAAGAGGCGCAAACCCGCGTCACCCCTTGCGGGGGGTGGCGGCGACTGGGGGGCTGTGGGGGGTGGCATCGCAGGTGGCATCTCAGGCGCGTATCTCAGGCGCGTATCGGACCGTATGGGCTGCGACGCGTGCAGCGGCGCGCCGGGATGGGCGAACCCACGGGTGGTTGGCCACGGCCGGCGACCAGGCCCGGAGCTTGAGCGTAGGACGACCGCCGCCGCTTGTCGAGGCTGCGGATCGCTCCGGGCTCGGCACCGTCCTCAACCGCCACGAGTCTGCGGTTTTGCGCTTCGGGCTATGTTCAGGCTCTCGCCCGCCCGTCCCGATCCTTGCGTTCGCCCGTGCCCAGCCATGCCCAAACCCCGCCCGTCCGCACGTCCTGGCTCCAGCCCCGCTCACAGCGCCCGTCGGCGCACCCTCGTGCTCGGCTTGGGAGCTACGGGGTTGGCGCTGAGCCAGCCAGGAGCCTGGGCGTTGGAACCCGCCTTGCCGCCACTGCCCGCGTTTCAGGAGACTGGTTTTGCCGACTCGCCTCTGGTCGGACGCATCGTTGGCGCCGACGGCTTGGCGCTGCAGCCGGCGCAACTTCTGGCGCAGTGCGCGGCGGCCTCCATCTGCATGCTGGGCGAGCAACACGACCATCCCGACCACCACGCGCTGCAAACCTGGGTGATTCAAGCTCTGGCGGCGCGGGGCCAGCTCGCCGCCGTGGCGCTGGAAATGGTGGATGCCGGCAGGCGCGTCGATGGCCCGGCCCATGCCGCTTCGGGGCAAGCCGGACCGCCCCAAGTGTCCTCGACCCCCGCAGGCGACGGGTCGGCGAGCCGGCCTGGGGGGCACGCCCAAGGACACGCCGGGCCGCCCCAAGTGTCCTTGACCCCCTCGGGGGGCGGGTCGGCGAGCCGACCCTGGGGGCACTCTGAACCCAGCGTGCGCCGGGCCCTGCACTGGAACGACGACGGTTGGCCTTGGACTTTGTACGCCGGGCCGGTGATGGCGGCGGTGCGTGCCGGCATTCCCGTGGTTGGCGTGAACCTGCCGGATGCCGAGATGATGCGTGCTTACCGTGACCCGAAGTGGGACGCGAGCGTGCCTGAGGCCGTGCGCCGGAGCGTGATCGACGACGTGCGCGACAGCCATTGCGGCCTGCTGCCGGCGGCGCAGTTGCCGGCGATGGCGCGCATCCAGTTCGCCCGCGACGCCACCATGGCCGCGGGTTGCGTCACGCTGCTGCAGCCCGGGCGCACGGTCGTGTTGCTCACCGGCAGCTTCCACGCCGACAAGACCGTCGGCATCGCCCTGCATCTCGCGGCTGCCGATCCGGGAGCGCATGGGGCCAGGCCGCCTGGCGTCTTCAGCTTGTTGTTGCAAGGCGTGGACGCCGACACCGCGCCCCGCCCGCCCAGCGGATTCGACGCCGTGTGGTTCACGCCGTCCACGCCGCCGGTGGACCATTGCGCCGAGTTGCGCAAGTCGCTGGCGGGGAAGGCGAATCCACCGTGACGACTGGCTGCGGCGCGAGGCCCGGGCCGCCATGCCGGTTGTCCGAGCGGGCAGGTCGCGGCACTGTTGTTTGGCCCCGGCCCCGGCCTCGGCTTCGACGTGGCGCGGCCTTGAACCCGCTTCAGTCCGGCGTTGGCGCGGATTCGGTCGCGCTCCATCGCCACGCCGCGCCGCCTTCGATGCGGCATCAAACCCGTCGTTGCACCGCTTGCAAGATGCCGGCCAGCACATCAGCCGGCGCCGGCGGGCAGCCGGTGACCGTCACGTCCACCGGCAACACGTCGGCCACGCGGCCGCAACCGGCATAGCCGGCGCCGAATACGCCGCAATTGGCGGCGCAGTCGCCGACGGCCACCACCAGG
>DAIAZB010000207.1 GCA_027443745.1 Thiomonas sp.
AGGTAGCCCACGGCGATCCAGGCGCTGGCGCGCAGGTCGCCCAGGTCGCGGGCGATGGCCGGCGTGGCGGTGGCCAGCAGGGTCTGGTCGATGGCCGCGAGAAAGATGGGCAGCATCACCGCGGTGAACAACTGCACGAAACGGCTGAATGGCACCGGACCGTCGGGCGCATGGGCTGCGGCTGGCGGCGTGGCGGCAGCCGCGGGAGGGGATGGCTCGGGGAGTTCCATGCCGAATCAGTTTAGGTTGGCCGGGCGGGAACGACGCGGGATCACCAAGAAACCTGACAGCGCCCTTTGGCGGTTGGCGCCCTGCCCTGCGCTCAATCCCCCGCTGCTGCCGTCGGCAGCGGGCCGCTGGCGGTCTCGCCGGCCGCGCCCCAGCCGCCACCCAGTGCCTGGATCAGTGCCACGCTGGCGGCGTAGCGGCGGTTGAGCAGGGTGAGCTCGGCATTGCGGGCGGTGGTGGCGGTGGTCTGCGCGGTGATGACATTGAGGTAGGGCGCGATGCCGGCTTTGTACTGGTTCTCGGCCAGGCGCAACGACACCGCGGCGGCCTGCACCACGGCGGCCTGCTGCTGCGCCTCCTGCGCCAGGATGGACTGGGCGGCGAGGTTGTCCTGCACCTGCTGCAGGGCGGTGAGCACGTCTTGGCGGTAGTTGGCCACGGTCTGGCGGTAGGCAGCCTTGCTGGACTCGACCTGGGCGCGGCGCAGGCCGCCGTCGAACAGGGTGGCAGCGAGGCTGGGGCCGATGGACCAGAACAGCGAGGGCGCGGTGAACAGCTCGGCCATGCGCGTGGCCTGGCTCCCGCCCTGCGCCGACAGCGTGAGGTTGGGCAGCCAGGCGGTTTGCGCCACGCCGATCTGTGCATTGGCAGCCTGCACCTGCGCGGCGGCGGCGGCCAAGTCGGGCCGGCGCTGCAGCAATTGCACGGGAATGCCGGGAGGTATTGCGGGCACGCTGGGCAGTGCGTTCACCGCCGGCAGCGTGAAGTCACCGGGGGTCTGCCCCACCAGCACGGCGATGGCGTTTTGCAACTGCGCCCGGGTCACCCCCAGGTCGGTGGCGCTGGTCTGCGCCTGCAGCAACTGGGTACGGGCTTGTGCCACGCCGGCAGCGGTGTCGACCCCGGCCTTGTAGCGGTTCTCGGTGAGCTGCAACGCCCGTGTGTAGGCCGCCACCGTGTCTTGCGCCAGGCGCACTTGCGCATCCACCGTGCGCAGTTGCAGATAGCTCTGCGCCAGCGTGCCCTGCAGGCTGAGCTGGGTGAATCGCAGGGTGGCGGCGCTGGCCGCGGCGCTGGCCTCGCCGGCCTGCACCTGCAGGCGCACCTTGCCCCACAGGTCGGGCGCCCAACTTGCCGTGACCGAGGTGCTGAGGCTGTTGAAGATGCGCCCCGGCTGCGCCACGCTGTTGCTGGCCGAGGCTGATTTGGAGCGCGTCGCCGAAGCCCCCGCCGACAGCGTCGGGAAGTACGCCGCCTGGGCCTGGGCGATGGCGGCCTCGGCCTGCTCGTAGGCGGCGAGTTGCGCGGCAAGGGACTGGTTGTGTGACGCCACGCGGGCTTCCAGAGCGCTCAGCACCGGGTCGTCGAACACGCCCCACCAGGGCCCGGCGGGCATGGCGGCGGCGCTTTGCAGTGGTGCCCAGCCCTGGCCGGCATGGGCATAGTGCAGCGGCAGCGCCAGCTTGAGCGGCGGCTCGGGTGGCTGTGCGGCGCAAGCGCCGAGCAGCAGGGCGAGCGACGCCATGATGCAGATGCGAGGCGATGGCGATGGGTTTGGGGTCATGGTGTTCAGGCCGGAGTGTCGAGCGGCACCGGACGGCCGCTGCGGCCGAATTTGCGCAGCGTCCATTGCCGCAGACGGTCGAGTTCGAGGTAGATGACCGGGGTGGTGTAGAGCGTCAGCGCCTGGCTGACGATGAGCCCGCCGGCGATGGAGATGCCCAGCGGCTGACGCAACTCGGCGCCGTTGCCGCTGATGAAGGCCAGCGGCAGCGCGGTGAACAGCGCCGCCAGCGTGGTCATCAGGATGGGGCGCAGACGCAGGGTGGCTGCCTGGAAGATGGCGTCGCGCGGTCCCGCGCCATGCTCGCGCTCGGCCTGGAGGGCGAAGTCCACCATCAGGATGGCGTTCTTTTTGACGATGCCGATGAGCAGGAACACGCCGATCAGGGCGATGATGGAAAACTCGGTGTGGGTGATCAGAAGCGCCAGCACCGCGCCCACGCCCGCGGGCGGCAGGGTGGAGAGAATGGTGAGCGGGTGCAGCGTGCTTTCGTACAGGATGCCGAGCACGATGTAGATGGCGAAGATGGCCGCCATGATGAACAGCGGCTGGTTTTTCAGCGTGTCGGAGAACAGTTTGGCGGTACCCTGGAACCCGCCGTGAACCTCGGACGGCAGGCCGATCTCGGCCATGGCCTGGTCGATCTTGCCCTGGATCTGCCCGAGCGAAATACCCTTGTCGAGGTTGAAGGAAATGGTGGCCGAGACGAACAGCCCCTGGTGGTTCACCGCCAGCGGAGTGTTCG
>DAIAZB010000208.1 GCA_027443745.1 Thiomonas sp.
CGCGGCCGAGGGCGACATCAGCGCATCAAACACCAGCGGTTTGCCGCGCGTGAGCCAGCGCACGGGCCAGAACATCTCGTGACCGCGAAATCCCAGGATGTAAAGATCCGGCGCATGGGTCTTGCGCAACTGGCGCAGTGCGCGCCAGGTTTCGACATAGCGCGCCATGCCGGAGCTGCGATTGCGCGCCAACAACAACTCGATGCCGGAACAGTGGCCCAGGGCGCGCAGCAGGCTCTGACTGCGGATGTAGTTGGGAGCACGGTAGGCGAGGACGTAGGCAACCCGCAAAGCGCGCTTGTTGGTCGTGATGGTCGGGTCGGTGCCGCTTTCCGCATGGTCAATCATCGGCTTTGCATCCGTTTGGCGGCTATTCAGGCACGGCGCCTTGCCGGCGCATGATTTTTCGACGGCCCCACGCTCCACGCCTCAAGCGGCAGGTCGTGCTCCGCCGCCAGGGCGTGGAGTTCGGCCACCGTATGCGCCTTGCACCAGCGGGCTGTGGCCGCGTGGCTGGGACCGCCGGCGACGGTGGCGAGTTGGGCGGCGAAGTGCGGCTCCAGCGCCGCCAGGGCGACCAGGCCGTCGCGGCAGGGGTGCACGGCGTAGCCGGGCAGGGCGCCGCCGAGCAGCGCGCCGGCCAGGGTGAGGCCAGCGCTGTGGGGCAGGGCGGCGAAGCTGGCGGCGTCGGCCAGCGCCACTTGCACGTGCACGCCCGGCACGCCGGGCGCGGCATGCATCAACGCCCCCATGGCGGCTTCCACGGCGAGCAAGGCGCCGGTCATGTCGGCCAGCAGGGTGGGCGGCAGGCGCGCAGCGTCGATGAGCCCGGCCTGGGCCTGATAGGTGAGGTCGTGGCCCGGCAGGTTGGCGCCAGGTCCGGTTTGGCCGACGATGGCCACGCACGCAAGCGCGGGATGGTGGCGTTGCAGGTGGCGCTTGCCCAGCCCCAGACGTTGCAGCGCAGCCGGGCGGAACGAGGTCAGCAGGAGGTTGGCATCGCGCAGTTCCTGCTGCAGGGCGTCTTGTCCGGCCGGGGTCTTGAGGTCGAGTGTGCGCACCACGACGCCACGGTGCATGGCGCGGTACAGCGGCGGGCACATGGTCCGCATCGGGTCGCCGGGCGGGGGTTCGATCTTGTGGGCTTGGGCGCCCAGGGCGTGCAAGCGGGCGAGGGCTGCCGGGCCCGGCAGGTTGAGCGCCAGGCTCAGCACCCGCAGGCCGGCGAGGGGTTTGAAGCCGCGCGGATGACGGGGCTTGAGCGCGTCAAGGCGCCGGTTGCGGGGGCTTGCCGTCGGTGGGGAATTCATGGGCGCAGGCTTGGGGGCATGCGCACATCATAGGCATCCGGGCGGCATCGGCGCCGCCCGGATGGGGCTCGGAATGCAGCCCGATCAGTCGGCGTTCGGGCCTTCGACGCTGTTCTCCAGCACGGCACCGGTCCGGGCGTCGATCCCGACTTCGTGCGTGGCGTTGCCGGTCTTGATGTCGAACGAGTAGCGCAGGCCGGTGCCGCCTTTTTCTTTCTCCAGTTCCTCATCGGCAACGGTGCCGTTGGGAATCTGCTTGAGCGCGGTGGCGCGCGCCTGCTGCAGCGTGACCTTGGCCTCCTTGCTGTATTGCTGGCCGTCGAAGGCATAGGCGGAGGCCGCGGCTGTGAGCACGCCGACGGCGAGCAGGGCGGAGGCGATGAGGGTACGGGTGGTTGCCATGATGAAACTCCTTGCAGGATAGGGGTGCCGGCGGGATTGAACTGGCACACCGCAAACCGTTTGCGGCTGGGAAGGAGTGTCGCGGCCTGGCATTAGCCGGGCCTGAGCGGGAACTGAGCCGCGACTGAGAGTGCTTGGCCCCGCGCGACGGCGCGTCCCGCAAGCAGGAAGAAGGATTCAGCCAGGCCCGGGTTGATGCAACGTCACGAGCGCGTGCCGCGCTGGATCAACTCGATCTTGTAGCCGTCGGGGTCTTGCACGAAGGCGATGACGGTGCTGCCGCCCGCCACCGGCCCGGCTTCGCGTGTGACCTTGCCGCCAGCCACCTTGATGCGCTCGCAGGCGGCGTGGACGTCACTCACTCC
>DAIAZB010000209.1 GCA_027443745.1 Thiomonas sp.
GGTTCCTCGTCGTTTTGTGTGGAAGAAGGCTGTGACAATGGCAGCTGGTCGGAGCCTGTGGACATGTGGGCAAGGCGCCGTTGGCGGCTTGTCCAAATGCCCACAGGATCTGGGTTGATCTGAGGAAGGAGCCTGGATGTCGGTCGGAGTCGAGAGTCTGTTCACGAGTGCGCTTGGCCTGGTGCCGCCGTGGGAGGTGGCCGAGGTCAAGCTCGACACGGCGCGCCAGCGCATCGATTTCGAGGTGCGGTGCACGGCGAAGTCGATGGCCTGCCCGCATTGCGGCAGGGCGGCGCCGGTGCACGACCGGCTGCGCCGCTCGTGGCGGCATCTGGACTTCTTCCAGTACGAGGCGTGGCTGCACGCCGACGTGCCGCGCGTGGAGTGCGACGCCTGCGGCAAGACGGCGCAGGTCGACGTGCCCTGGGCGCGCAAGGGCTCGGGGTTCACGGCGCTGTTCGAGGCGCTGGCCCTGGCACTGTGCCGGGAGATGCCGGTGCGCAAGGCCGCGGCGCTGCTGCGCTGCGCGGACAAGCAACTGTGGCGGCGCATCGAGTCCTACGTTGCTCAGGCCCGAGCCAAGGACGACATGAGCACGGTGGAGATCATCGGCATCGACGAGACCAGCCTGCGCCGGGGCCAGAACTACATCACCGTGGTGCACGACCTGCAGGCCAAGCGCCTGCTGTTCGCCACCGCCGGGCGCGAGCACGGCACCGTGCTGGAGTTCGTCGCGGACCTGAAGGCGCACGGCGGCGATCCGGTGAAGATCGCCCATGTCTGCATGGACATGAGCGCGGCCTACACCAAGGGCGTGGGTCAGGCACTGCCCGCGGCGGCCATCAGCTTCGACCGCTACCACGTGGTGGCCATGGCCGGCGAGGCGATGAACCAGGTGCGCGCCGCCGAGATGCGCGAGGACGCCTCCGGCGTGCGCGCGGTGCTGGGCGGGCTGTCGCGCTCCGCGCGGCGCGGCCTCGTGTGGGGCATGCGCAAGAACCCCTCGGGCTGGAATGCCGCGCAGATCCAGGCCATGCACTGCCTGCAACGCTCCAACCTCAAAAGCGCACGCGCCTGGCGGCTGAAGATGGCCCTGCGCGACGTCTACGCCCAGGCCACCGCCAGCAACGATGCGGGCGTGGCTGAGAGCGCGTTGCGCCACTGGCTGAGCTGGGCGCGGCGCAGCCGCTTGGAGCCGTTCAAGAAACTCGCCGCCACCCTCAAGGATCGCTTGCCGGCGGTCGTGCGCGGCATGCTCGACCACCGCTCCAACGCCTTCGTGGAGGCGATGAACGGCCTGCTGCAGCAGGCCAAGCGCGCCGCGCGCGGCTATCGCACCGCGGCCAACTTCATCGCCGTGGCCTACCTGCGCATGTCCAAGCTCAAGCATCTGCCGCCTCACCCGTTCGCCGCCGCGGCCGCTCCATGACACCCGTTTCCACACAAAACGGCATAGAGCCGATCTGGACCATTCGCGAAAATGGCCCATTCTTTTGGCCCATTTGCGCAAGAATGGGCCATTCTTTTGGCCCAATACACTCAACAGACCAAATCTTCGGCCCATTTTTCAAAGAATGGGCCATTTCTTTGGCATATTTCTTTGGCCCATTTTTGTGGCGCGCCCGATCGACAACAACCATGGCGTCAATCAAATATCCGCGATTGACGCACCACCCCAATACCCGTACGCTGCAACGAACAAGAAATTT
>DAIAZB010000210.1 GCA_027443745.1 Thiomonas sp.
CACGCGCCGCCGAAGTGCTCGTGGACGGCGCGCAAGCCCACCTCATTCGCGAGCGCGAGAGCCTCGAACACCTGGTCGCGGGCGAGCAACTGCTGGTGTTTTGAGCACCCGGCTGCGGTCCGCCTGCACGCCGTCAGACCCTTGCCGGCACCTCGTTGCGACGCGTCTGCAGTCGTCGTTCCTGCCACGCCCGGGCCACACGCCAGCCGAGCAGCACGGCCAGCATCAGGGCGTAAAGCTTCGGATCGAGTGTGTTGTTCTTGGCGAGCTTGCCCCACCAGTCATGGAACACGGCGATGATGGCCACTGCATAAACCAGCTTGTGCAAGGCCTGCCAGCGCGCGGCGCCCAGGCGCTTGATCATGCCGTTGGTCGACGTGGCGGCCAACGGCAGCATCAGCGTGAGCGCTGTCATGCCCGCGAGCACGAAGGGATGTTTGACCACGTCCTTCAGCACGGCATCGAGGTTGAAATCGTTCACCAGCCAGAGATAGCAGGTGAAGTGCAAGCTTGCGTAGCTGAAGGCAAACAGCCCGAACATGCGCCGTAGCCGCGCCAATTCGGCCCAGCCAGTGATCTTGCGCAAGGGCGTGATGGTCAAGGTCACCAGCAGGAAGCGCAAGGCCCACAGCCCGGTGGTCCAGATCAAGGTCTGCTCGGGGTTGGGGCCGAGTTCCAGCGTGAAGGCTCGCCAGACCAGCAGGAACAGCGGCAACAGGCACAGCATGAAAACCACGGGTTTGAACCAGCGGGCCTGCAGGGTTGCGCGGCGCCAGCGTAGCGACAGCCGGGCCTGTTTCGGAACCAGAGTTGGCGAGGCGCTCATGATGCCGGGATCACTCAAAAATCTTGGGTCAGGTTCATGCCCTTGTACAGGCTGGCGACTTGTTCGCCATAGCCATTGAACATCTGGGTGGGAATGCGTGGCGCAAACAGACCACCAAAACCACCCTGACCGATGCGGCGCTCGTTCGCCTGGCTCCAGTTCTGCGGACTGACGTTGGGGTTGACGTTGGAGTAGAAGCCGTACCACTGCGGCACCGCGCGCATCCATGAGGTGATGGGCTGCTTTTCCACTAGGCGAATTCTGACAATCGACTTGCCGCCCTTGAAGCCATATTTCCAGGGAATCACCATGCGCATGGGGGCGCCGTCTTGATTCGGCAGCACCTCGCCGTACAAACCGAACGTAAGCAGCGTGAGCGGGTGCATGGCCTCGTCCATGCGCAGGCCTTCGAGGTAGGGCCATTGCAGGATGGGGTCGTTCTGCCCCGGCATCTCGGCATGATTGAGCAGCGTGATGTACTCCACGTACTTGGCATTGCCCGTGGGCTGCACCGCCTTGATCAGGTTGGAGAGCGAATAGCCCAACCAGGGAATGACCATCGACCAGCCTTCGACGCAGCGGTGGCGGTAGATGCGCTCCTGCATCGGCGCGAGCTTGCGCAGGTCGTCGATGTCGAAGGTACGCGGTTTGCCCACCTCGCCCTCGACGACCACGGTCCAGGGCTGGGTGCGCAAGCTGCCGGCATTGCGCGCCGGATCGCTCTTGCTGGTGCCGAATTCGTAGAAGTTGTTGTAGCTGGTCACGTCCTTATAAGGCGTGAGCGCCTCCTTGGTGGAGAGCGCGACGTTCTTGACGGCGGGCAGCAAGGGCAGATTCCCGGGATGGGACGCATCGGCCGCCGGCACGGCGTGCGCGCGTTGCGCCGCGACCGCAGCGACTGTCGCTGCGGCACCGACCCCGACCGCGGCAAGGAAACGCCGCCGATCACGATAAGCCCCCCGTGGAGTGATGTCGGACGGAACGGGATGCTCGAAACCTTGCTCTTGGCGCTTGTTCATGACGACCTCTGGGTGATGTGCTGGGTGTACCGTGTTGGAGTTCAGCCTCATCGGCTGGTTTCAGGCGCTGCTTCTCTGAACAGACGAAAAACCGGCTCGTTTATTCCTGCTTTGTTTTCCGCGACCATTTCCGCCTGCAGCGCGGCTGAGGCTTGGTCGTGCCATGGACCGAAACCTTACACATCTGCGCCAACCTTGTTTTGCTGACGGCTACTTGTTTCTACGGTGCACATCGGCTCACAGATTCGCGCCGCAACAAAAAAGGTCCCGAAGGACCTTTTTTGGGTTCAAGTGCCGATCGGTCAGAGTTTGCCGTAGGAATGCAGCCCGGAGAGAAACATGTTGACGCCCAGGAAGGCGAAGGTCGTCACCAGCAGGCCGGTGAGCGCCCACCAGGCCGCCACTTGGCCGCGCAGACCCTTCATCAGACGCATGTGCAGCCACGCCGCATAGTTCAACCAGACGATCAGCGCCCAGGTTTCCTTCGGGTCCCAGCTCCAGTAACCACCCCAGGCCTGCGCCGCCCACATCGCGCCCAGAATGGTGGCGATGGTGAAGAAGGTGAAGCCGATGGCGATGGATTTGTACATCACGTCGTCCATGACCTCCATGGAGGGCAGATGCATGGCGATGCGCTTGCGCCCGTAGAGAATGCCGCCGACGATCAAGGCGGAGATGCCAGCGAACACGCCCCAATATTCGGAGATGCCGCCCTGGCGGAACACCATGGGCTCGAAGAACATGGTGAAACCCAGCAACCACAGGGGCGCCAGCTTCCACAGCGACGTGGTGGTGGCATGGGCCTTGATGAGGTAAGCGAAACCGACCATGGCGGCAATCGCAAAGGTGCCGTAACCGATGAAGTTGGCCGGGACGTGAATCTTCATCCACCAGCTTTGCAGCGCGGGCACCAGCGGCTGGATGACAAAACCGCTTTGCGCGAAGCTGAACCACAGCAGGAACACCACCGCGGCGCTGACCACGAGCATGGCGAAGGCGCCCATGCTGCGGGTTTTGTACTTGTGCTCGAAATACAGGTAGAGGGCGGTCGTGAGCCAGGAGAACAGCACGAACACTTCATACAGATTCGACAGGGGGATGTGACCGACGTCGGGGCCGATCAGATAGCTCTCGAACCAACGCATCATGGTGCCGACCAGCGCCATGGTGATGCCGACCCAGGCCAGGCGCGAACCGAACAGTTGCGGGAAGTTGGATTGCCAGCCGCGCCCGTCGCGGATCATGGCGCCTTCGCTCACGGGGCCGCCCGCCGTCATCGTGCCGCCGGCCAGGGATTGCGCCGGCCCGGTGAACATGCCCACCCAGTACGACGCAGTGCTGAGGAAAAACAAGAATGCCATCCACATGATGGCGGTCTGGCTGGAGAGGAAGTACTTGAGGACAAAGTTCTGCTCACCACGCGCCAGCACGGGCACCCCGGCGGGGCCGTTGTACAGCCAGATGCCGAAGAGCGACAGCACGGCGACGCTGATCGCCAGATTCTTGATCGCCGTCCAGCCCCAGCCGAGGAACAGCAGGGAGGTCGTCGCGCCCAGGAAAATGAGCTTGACGTAGTAGTTCATATTCTGGCCGTAGCGGCTCAGGACATAGGCATCCCCGCCGACGATCAGCGCGAGAAAAATCCAGTCGTAGGTCGATCGGCGACGCAGGTAGGCCAACGGGCCGGTCTGTTTCACATCCTGCGGACCCGAACCGAGGCCTAAGGTGTGGGATTTACTGGTGAGCTCCATGGCGAAAGTCCCTTCAGGGGTGATCCGAACCGGGTGCTGCGGATGCCGCAGCACCCGATGCCTGTGATCCTACGCCCAGGGAGGCAGCGCGTAGGGTTTGAAATTCTTTTTCAAATTCAAGTGTGCGGCGATTGGTGCTCATGGCCATCAGGGTCTTGCTGCCCGATGGGCCGTTATCGCGCACCAGGAACCACACCCGGCGTTCACGGATGTAGAGCATGGAGAACACACCGAGGATCAGCAGGATGGCGCCGAAATAGACGATGTATTTACCCGGGGCGCGCGCCACCTGGAAGATGCTGGCCTGGACCTGTTTGAAGTCGGTGAGCTGCAGATACAGCGGGGCCGGGTAAAAGGTGGAATCGGACAGCGCGAGCACGGCGGCGTTGAAAAAGCGGTTGTTGTCGGGGGTGTCGACGGCCGGCGTCTGGCCGGCCTGGGCACGCGAGACCTGCCACAACTGCCACAGCGTGCCGTTGAGCACGCGGATGAACACATCGGACGCCTTGGTCAATTCAGCCTTGGGCACATTGAGTTCCAGAAACTCGGCCAGAGCCGGCAGTCCGCCGGGTGCTTTCACCAAGGGCTGTCCGGTCTTGGCATCGCGTGGAATATTGCCGGCAAAAATGTCGAGCGTGCGGCCGGCGGTGGCCCGCAACTGCTGCACCAGTGCCGGGGCGGCGCCAGGGGGCAGGGACTCTTTCACATAGGCATCGACAGCTTGTTGGCGTGCCGTGGGGTTGTCGAGCGCAGCGCGGAAATTCATCCAGCCGTCGACTGTATCCTTCGAGTCGGCAGGAATGCGCAGATAGTGGTAGTTGCCGCCGAGTTCACTGCGCTCGCCGGCGAGGAAGACCTTGGTGCCATCGAGATCGACCGGCAGCATGTAGTTGAAAAACTCGTGCGCCTGCCCCGCAGCGTCGCGCAATTTGTAGATCACCGCCGGTCCGACATTGGTCATCTGATGGGTTTGGTTGCGCTGGACGGCGGCACCCAGATGCTGCTCGAACAGCTGCGCGAAATCCTGGCCGGCGGGCTTCTTGCCGCTGTCCTCGGCACGGTTAAGGTTCTCCACATTCATCAGGCGAAACCCGGTGAGTTCGAGCCGCAGCGCCTGATTGCCGTTGGTCAGCTGGCGTGAACTGCCGACATCACCCTTGAGATCGAAGGTCTTGTCCCCCGGGCCTTGCATCGGCCAGGCCTTGAGCATCAGATGCGAGCCGCCATCGTCGAAGCCCGACTGGAACACCGTGACGCCGTCGTACTCCAGCGGCTCGTTCACCTTGATCGTCGCCGGGAACGTCTTGCCGGTTTTGCGGTCGGTGATTTCCACATTGCTGGCGAACAGCCGCGGCATGCCAGTGGAGTAGAAGTCAACGACGAACTTCTTCAGCGTGATGATGAAGGGCAGCGGTTGGAGCACCGAGCCATCACCAATGGTCAGCACCGCGGTGTTGGAACTGGCCCCCTCGGGAATGGACAGGTTGCCACGGTAGGTGGGGTTGTTCACGGACAGGATGTTCTGCGCCGGAACCTGGGAGATCTCCATGTTCGACTTCAGTGCCTGCTTGCCCGTCAGCAGCATCTGCAGCTTGATCATCATGTCGCCGTCGAGCAGGCCGCCGAGGCAGATGAGTACGAAGGCGCTGTGCGCGAGGATATAGCCGATGCGGTTGAGCCCACCCGTCTTGGCCGCCACCATAGTGGCCCCCTGGGGGTCGCTGTCCACCGGCTGCACTTTCACTCCATAGCCTTGGCCTTTGAGCTGGGCCACGAGGTGCGCCACCATGTTCGCGCGCGGCGCGGGCACTTCGACTTCGGCCTTGTCATGAAAGGAGCGCAGGCCCTGCTCGCGGATATTGGCCTTGTAGCTGCGCAGATCAGCGATGATCTTGGGTGTATTGCGTGTCAGGCAGAGTGTGGTGGACGCCGTCAGGAATCCCATGATGAGCAGGAACCACCAGGAACTGTAGACATTGAACAGATCGATGCGGTGGAATACCTGGGCCCAGAACGGGCCGAACTGGTCGATGTAATTGTTGAACGGCTCGCCTTGCTGCAGCACTGTGCCGATGATGCTGGCAATGGCCACGACCACCAGTAAAGAAATAGCAAAACGCATGGACGACAGCAGTTCAACGAAGCTGCGCCAGGTGCGGGAGCCGCGGCGCAACTGCAAACCGGAAGTGCTGACGTTGGATAGAGATGACATGGATGTGGGATTCAATGCCGGCAGCGGCTGCTCATGCTATGCCGCCGTTGCGGGCAGCGGTGCGTGTATTGCAGCGGACTGGTGCCGCTTGGGTGTCAGGGCGCGTCGTTGGCACGACGCAAATGAAACGGGGCGCTGCACTTGATCGCGCTCGACGCCGCATCGCGGGCCGCAAGAATACAGAACTGAGTATGCGCTGATGCCCTTTCAAGCCGCCAAGGGTGGGGATTTTTGGATGATGGACTATAGCAAAAACCACCTTTCTCGCCCTTGCCTTGTCCACAGATGCTTGATGGAAATCCATCATCTGTGGAGCTTTCGGCGCTCCAAACGTTCAACGCAAACCTGCAACAAAATCCGACACATCGCGGATCTGACGATCGCTCATGCGCGAGGCGATGTCGTGCATGGGCGTGTTGTCGCCGCGGGCGCCGGTACGAAACGCATGCAATTGGGCAGCCACATACTCCGACCACTGTCCGGCCAGACGCGGATACTGCCCCGGCAGACCAAGCCCCCCGGGACCGTGGCAGGCGGCGCAAGCGGGCACGCGACGATCGGCAATGCCGCCGCGCCAGATGCCCTCACCCAGCTTGGCCCACTGGGCATTGGCGGCGATGGCGGGCTTGATGGATTCGCGGCTGTAGTAGTCCGCCAGGTCGCGCATATCCTGCGGCGACAGGGTTGCCGCGACGCCATTCATGATGGGATTCACACGCTCCGGTTTCTTGCCCGGCGAGGCCGACTTGAAGCGCCTCAGTTCCTGCGCGATGTAGTCCGAGCGCTGTGACGCCAACTTGGGAAACTGCGTGCTCGTGGCGTTGCCGTCCAGTCCGTGGCAGGCGGCGCAGCTCTGCGCCAGTTGCTTGCCATGCGCGATCTGTGCCGGCGTCGGCGCGGTGGCGGAGACTTCAAACGCTGGGGTGGCGCCTGCCGCGCCTTCGACAGCACCGGTGGCACCAGCCGCAGCCCCCGCGGTGAGCAACAGGATCGCGAGCACGACCCGAGCGCGCGAAATGGCGCTGCGGTCAGACAGGTGGGGCGGGCGCAGACCTTGCTCGGCTGGCAGCATGGCGGATCATGTGGGGGAATAAGATGCCGCATGCTAACGACATATAAGTCATGACGAATATAGGGAATTCCAGCACGCCCGCGGCCAAGCCGGTTGCCGACACCAGCCCGCTGCTGCAGTCAGCCCGGTTTTTCACCACGGCGGCACAGTTTCATCAGCTTCCCGCCGGCGATGTGCCGGAAGTCGCGTTCGTCGGCCGCTCCAACGCCGGGAAGTCCACCGCCATCAACGTGCTGTGCGGTCAGCGCCGTCTGGCGTTTTCGTCGAAGACGCCCGGGCGCACCCAGCACATCAACCTGTTCACGGTGGGCCTGGGCGGCGCCACGGCCGGGCTGCTGGCCGATCTGCCGGGCTATGGCTACGCGTCCGTGCCGTTGGCCACCAAACAGCGCTGGGAACGCTTCATCGCCCAATATCTGGCGCAACGCGCGCAGCTCGTGGGACTGGTGTTGATCGCCGACAGCCGCCACGGACTCACGCCGCTGGACTGGACGCTGCTGAGCTATTCCTCACCCGCGGCCCTGCCCGTGCATATCCTGCTGACCAAGGCCGACAAGCTCACCCGCAGCGAACAGCATGCCCAGGCCCAGGCCGTGCGCGACGACCTCCAGCGCCACGCCGCGGGAGCAGGCCTGATGGCACCGATGTCGGTGCAGTTGTTCTCAGCCACCAGGCGCCAAGGCCTGCTCGAAGCCAGCCGGGTGCTGGAGGCCTGGCTGCAAGGCGCTGCCGGCGCCGAGTCGGCGCGCTGAATCGAGGCCGGCAACGCGCTCGCGTTGCGACGCTTGGGCGACAGCCGTCGGCGTCAGGGACGCCCGAGCATCAGGTAGTAGTTCACCGTCTGCCCCGGCGCCTTGCCGATGCCGAAGTAAACCGGCCCGAGTGGCGTGTCGGCGCCGAGGTAGAGCGCCAGGCTGGATTGCAAATCGCTCAGGGACACTTGGTTGCGGTTCGCCCAGGCATTGCCGCGTTCCAGATTCATGCCAGCGTAGGTGGCACCGCCGAACAGTCCGGCGGTGGTGATTTCCGTACGCAGCCCCAAGCGGAAATACGCCAGATAGTTGCCGATGATCTGGCCTTCCTGAAAGCCCGAGAGCTGGTCGAAGCCGCCGAGCGCGAAGTAGTTGTAGCCCGTGCCCGAGATGTCACGGAAGCTGGCCAGCCGCGCCGCCGCCTCCACCGTCTGCCGGCCGAAGCTCTGGTCCATCTGGCCCGACAGGTCGAGGCGCACATAGTTGGCGGCGCTGCCCAGCTTGCGGTCGGCGCTGAAGGTTTCCAGGCGCGCGCGCCAGCCCTCGCGCGGGAAATAGGCATGGTCCAGCCGGTCGAACGTGGCCAGGGCGCGGATGCCGGCCTCGCGCACACTGCCGCTCAGGTTGCTGCTGCCCAGAATGGTGTTGGCCGAGATCTGCGCCACGCTGTAGCCCAGGCGCAGCTCGCCGTAGTCGGCCACCGGCGTGCCGATGTCGAGCCCGACGCGCGACGTGCTGAGACGGTAGCGGTCGATGGCCTGGCTTCCGGCGTAGACATCGATCGGACGCGCATCCAGATCCAGATAGGGGGCCAGGAACAGATGGTCGGTGCTGTCCAGCGGCTGGTAGAGCTCGGACAGCCAGCGATTTTCCCAGCCCAGTTGCAGGAAGTTGCGCCACTCGCCGCCCAGGTTGTTGAGCCAGGGTCGGCGCTGGGTGAGTTGCAACTCGAAGCGGGTCTGGTTGCGCAGATTGGTGTAGAGCCCCAGGCCGAAGCGCAGGAAGTTGGGCCCCCAGGGCTTGTCGGCGACGCGGTAGACCAGCGCGTCGCTGCCGTCGGGTTCGTCATAGAGTCGGTAGTCGACACGTGAAAAATCGCCGAGACCGGAGAGCTGGTCGACGTCACTGCGCACATCGCTGAAATCGAGCGGTTTTCCCGATTTTTGACGCAAATGGGCTTCGAGTGCGGATGCCGGTGCCCATTTCGAGCCCTCCACCCGCACCGAGTCGATGGGCAAGTCGCCGAGGCTGGCCACGAGGCCTTGCGCCTGGCTATCGATCCTGATGCGCCAGGCCCGATAGGCCTCGGGCGACAAGGCATAGCGCGCGAGTTGCGGCGCCGCCGCCATGGTGGCGGCATAACCGTCGCGCAGGGCCTGCTCGCCCCTGTTGAAGTCAAGCGAGGAGATGTCGCCCAGGGCCGGGGTGACCAGCACGTCGGCCGGGGTCAGGGATTTGAGCTGGACTTCGACGTTCTGCTCCATCAGGATATTGATCATCTGCCCCGTGAGCCCGACGATGCTGCCCAGCGCCTCGCGCGAGGACAGCGGGGTGGAGATGTTCACCGCGATCACCACTTGCGCCCCCATGGCGCGCGCCACGTCGACAGGCATGTTGTCCACCAGCCCGCCGTCGCCCAGCAGCTCACCGTGGGTTTCGATCGGCGGGAAGACGCCTGGCACCGACATGCTGGCCCGCAAGGCCGTGGCCAGCGCCCCGCGCTGCAGGATGACCTTGCGGCCATTCACCATGTTGGTCGCCACGGCGCGAAAGGGAATCGGCAAGTCGGCGAAGTCGTGCACGGCGCGCGTCTGCAACGTGAGGTTCGTCAGCACCGTTTCCAGCGCCGTGCTGTTGATGGCCGCATCGGGCAGGCTCAGTTGGCCGCGGCCATTGATGCCCAGCTCGATGCCGCCAGGCATGCGCGTGTCATCGGACTTGCGCTGAAAATCCAGTCCCGCGCGTGGCGGCCGCCCGCGGAAGATCGCGTTCCAGTCCAGCCCCGCCACTTGCTGCCGCAGCACCGCCAGCGGCACCCCCGCGGCGTACAGCCCGCCCACGATGGCCCCCATGCTGGTGCCGGCGATGCAGTCCACCGGGATGCGCAGTTCGCGCAGCGCCATCAGCACGCCGATATGCGCCAGCCCCCGCGCCCCGCCTCC
>DAIAZB010000211.1 GCA_027443745.1 Thiomonas sp.
GCTGGTGTTCATGCGCACCAAGCATGGCGCCAACCGCCTGGCCGAACAGCTCAACACCGATGGCATCGGCGCCGACGCCATTCACGGCAACAAGAGCCAGGGCGCGCGCACCCGCGCGCTGGCCTCGTTCAAGAGCGGCAAACTGCAGGTGCTGGTGGCCACCGACATCGCCGCACGCGGCATCGACATCGACCAGTTGCCCATGGTGGTGAACTACGAACTGCCCAACGTGCCCGAGGACTATGTCCACCGCATCGGCCGTACCGGCCGCGCCGGCGCCGATGGCCAGGCCATCTCGCTGGTGTGCGTGGACGAGCTGCGCTTCCTGCGCGACATCGAGAATCTCATCGGCAAGCCGATCGACCGCAAGCTCATCACCGGCTTCGAGCCCGATCCCAAAGAGCGTGCGCAGCCCATTCGTATCGGCCGCACCACCATTGGTGGCGGTGGCAAGCCAGCCGGCGGTGGTGGTGGTGGTCAGCGCCGTGGCGAAGGCGCATCGCGCGGTGCAGCCGCGGGCCATGGTCATGGCCGTAGCGATGCCGCCGGCCACGCCCATGGCAGCGGTCGTCGTGATGGTGCAGGTTCGGGCGCACCGCGCCGCGATGCCGGCCGGCGTGGTTCATCGGGTGCCCCAAGGCGCGACGGCGGGCGCTGAGGCGAGGCTGAACCTGTTCCCGTGACGCAGCACGCGCGAGGCAGGGGTTTCGTGTTGCCCTGAGCCTGTACGTTCTCTCGCCAGCGGAACCAAAATCCGCGTGAGATCGACCAACAAGAACGAAGGGCGAGTGCCACGACTGCGGCACTCGCCCTTCGTTCTTTGGCATGGCCTACCAGCACGATGTGCGGGGCAAGTTGCATCGAATCACCAACGTTCCTGTCCAAGCGAAGGTCCGCGATGAAGATCTACGGCGCCCGCATCAACCCATGCAACCGCGCCCAGGCCTGCTCGGGCGTGATGCCGCGCAGGCAGTTCAGGTGGCCCAGCGGGCAGGTGCGCTGGAAGCAGGGGCTGCAGTCGAGTTGCAGCCAGATGGTGGCACTGCGGTGCGCAGCGGGCGGGGTATGGCGCGGGTCGGTCGAGCCGTAGAGGCCGACGGTGGCACAGCCCAGCGCGGCGGCGACATGCATCAGGCCGGAGTCGTTGCTGACCGTGCCCTGGCTACTGGCGAGCAAGGCGATGACTTGCTCCACACGGGTCTTGCCGCAGAGATTGACGCTTGCCGCTGCCTGCGTGGCGATGGCCTCACCCATAGCCGCATCACGCGGCGCGCCAAGCACGGCAACGGTGTAACCCTGCTGCTGCGCCAGCCGCGCCAGTGCCGCGTAGTGCTCCACCGGCCATTGTTTGGCGGGGCCGAATTCGGCCCCGGGACAGAGCGCGATCCAGCGTTCGGGCAGGCCGAATTGCTGCCGGTTGGCTGCAGCCATGTCGGCTGCGATGTGCAGCCGGGGCTCCAGCGTCGGTGCGGAGTTCGTTGCTGCATCCGAGCGCCCTGGCGGTGGCCCGCCGAACCACCCCCCGTGGGAGTCAAGACAACTCGGCAGCGGTCCGGCGTTTTCTTCAGAGGTCATCATGGCTGCAGCAGCCCCAGGCTGAGTCCAGGCGGCAAGTGCTTCGTCCGGACGCGCGGCGCCGCACGCATGGGCAGGTCCTGGCGCATGCATGGCGCGGGTCAGCAGCAGCCCGTGCGCTTCGCCCCGATAACCGATGCGCTGCGGAATGCGCGCCAGCCATGGCACCAGCCGCGACTTGAGGTTGTTGCCGAGGATGTAGGCGCGCCCATAGCCTT
>DAIAZB010000212.1 GCA_027443745.1 Thiomonas sp.
GCCTATGCCCTGGTGCTGGCCGTGCTGCTCACGGCGGTGTGCTGGCGCAAAGGGGAGCCGCTGCGCTGGCGCTGGGGCGAGCACGAACGCTGAGCGTCGCGCGCTACGTGCAGCGCATGCGCCAGCGCCGCGCCTCCTTCCGGCTGGTTTCCGAGCCGCAGGAATCGGTGCTCGACATCGCGCTGCAGGCCGGCTTCGACAGCGGCGAGGCCTTTGCCCGCGCCTTCAGGCGCGCCTTCGGTCAGAGTCCATCCACCTTCCGCCGCGCGCCGCTGTGGCTGGCGTGGAATGCGGCCTTCGTGTTTCCAACCTTCATCTGGAGCGTCATCATGCAAGTCGACATCGTGCAGTTTCCCGCCACCCGCATCGCCGCGCTCGAACATCGCGGCCCGACCCGCGACCTGCCGCGCACCGTGCAGACCTTCATCGCCTGGCGCCGGCACAGCGGCGTCTCGCCGGTGGAACGCTGCCGCAGCTTCGGCATCCCGTACGGCAACCCCGACACCACCCCGCCGGCGGATTTCCGCTTCGATCTCTGCGGCGAACTGGGCGAGGGCGAGCAGGTCGAGGCCAACCCGCAAGGCGTGGTCGAGAAGACCATCCCCGCAGGCCGCTGCGCCCGCGTGCGCCACCTCGGCCTGCGCGACCGCCTGGGCGAAACGATCTACCCGCTGTACCGCGACTGGCTGCCGGCCAGCGGCGAGACGCCGCGCGACTTCCCGCTGTTCTTCCACTATGTCACCACCGATCCCGGGCCGGACTCCGAACACGACGTGACCGATGTCTACCTGCCTTTGCGGTAGGTGTCGCGGCGCCTATCCTTGGCGCATGCCCACGACCTCCGGAGGCACCATCATGCACGACCCCTTCCATCGCCCCGTCTTCACTCCTGCCATCACGTACCGCGACCCGCTGGCCGCGCTCGACTGGCTGCAGCGGGCCTTCGGCTTCACGCGCAGCCTGCTCATCACCGATGCCGACGGACACTTCGGCCATGCCGAAATGCGCTGCGCCGAGGGTGTACTGATGGTCGGCGGCGCGTGGGCCGACTTCACCGCCAGCCCGGCCAGTGTCGAGGGCAAGAACACGCAATCGGTGCATGTGCTGCTGACGCAGGATCTCGACGCGCATTGCGCCCACGCCCGTGCAGCCGGCGCCGTGATCGTGCAGGAGCCGACCGACCAGTTCTGGGGTGACCGCAGCTACCGCGCCCGCGACCCCGAAGGCCATGTCTGGACGTTCAGCCAGATCGTGCGGCGGGTGTCGCACGAGGAGGCCGAGCGCGAGAGTGGCCTGCGCATCGAGGGCTGGTGAAAAGTCACAGCCTTAGGTTCCTGGCACAGGCCGGTTGCGCGGATGACTGCATCGATCTACCATTGCAGTCATCGCAGGCAAGCGAGAGGTCTTGAGTCATGGCCATTCTGACGGTGAGAAACGTGCCGGATGACGTGCATCGCGCATTGCGCGTGCGGGCGGCCCGGCACGGCCGCAGTACGGAAGCGGAAGTGCGCGAGATTCTGGCGGCCGCGGCCAAGCCGGAGAAGCGCGTGCGCATGGGCGATGCCCTGGCCGGCATCGGCCGCAAGCTCGGGCTGAGCAACGATGATTTCGCCGTCTTCGAGGGCGTGCGCGACAAAACACCGGCCAAGCCCTTGCGCTTCGACTGAATGATCGTTCTCGATACCAACGTCGTTTCCGAGGCGATGAAGCCCCAGCCGCACGCGGCCGTGCGCGCCTGGCTGAACGAGCAGGCGGCGCAAACCCTGTACCTGTCCAGCGTCACGCTGGCCGAGTTGCTGTTCGGCATCCGCGCGCTGCCGACGGGCAAGCGCAAGAAGCTGCTCGACCGCGCGCTGGGCGAACTGCTGGAACTGTTTCAGGATCGGGTGCTGCCCTTCGACACGCTGGCAGCGCGCCACTATGCCGATCTGGCCGTGACGGCCAGGGACGGCGGGCGCGGTTTCCCGACGCCGGACGGCTACATCGCGGCCATTGCCGCCTCACGAGGCTACATCGTGGCATCGCGCGACACGGCGCCCTTTGAAGCGGCCGGGGTCGCCGTCATCGATCCTTGGAAGCATGCTTAGGGTCTGCGGCGCCGCTCAGCTCGCTACCTGCGGCTCGGTCGCCTTCCACGCCTCTTGCGCGCGCACTTCGGCGAACCAGCGCTGGATATGGTGCAAGCCCTCCACCGGCAGCCGGGCGCGGGCGCTGTCGGCCAGCGGCGCGGCGATGGCGTAGTCGGCCAGGGTGAGCGCGTCGCCGCTGATCCACGGGCGCGTGGCGAGGTGGGCGTCGAGCACGCCGCCGTGTTCGCGCATGAGTTCCTCGCCGCGCGCCACGATGGCCGCATCCGGCGCGCCCAGGCCGAGCAGGCCCTTGATGTGGTTCTCCCAGTTGAGCATGCCGACCGCGGGCATCAGGTGCGCGGCGCACCAGAACAGCCAGCGGTTGACATCGCTGCGCTCGCGCAGCCCGGTGGGGTAGAGGGTCTGCCCCGGCGTCTTGTCGGCCAGGTACTGCATGATGGCGTGCGACTCCCAGAGCACGAAGCCGTCGTCGTCGAGCACCGGCACGCGGTGGTTGGGGTTGAGTTGCAGGAAACCCGGCGTGCGCTGTTCGCCGTGGAACAGGTCGACCATCACCAGGTCGACGGGGGCATGTAGGTGCGCGGCGGCCAGCACGGCGCGGCGCGCGTTGAAGGACATGGGGTGGTGGTACAGGCGCATGGTGATCGCTCCTCGGGAAGGCCACATCGGCAGGGCCAGCGTAGGCGCGGCGCGCGTCAGCTTCTGTCAGCAGCGTGATCCGTCTCGTTCCCCTGCGGCCGGGGCCTGCCGATGTGCTCGCCCCCAGCGCTTGAGCAGTTCGCGGCGCGGGCGCGGCAGCGGCGCCTCCATGACCTGCAGCGCGGCGATGCGGTCGAGGCGGAAATGGCGGAAGTCGCCGCGCAGTTCGCACCATGCGGCGACGACGCGCGCGCCCTCAGCGCCTCGATCTCGTCCTCGCCGAACATCAGCGGCGGCAGGAAAAACCCGGCGCGCAGCACATAGCCGACGCCCGCGTCGCCGTCGATGCGTGCGCCCAGTTCGGCGAGGGTCTGGATGTCGCGGTAGACCGTGCGCACCGAGACCGACAACTGCGCGGCGAGCTGCGCCGCGGTGACCGGCAGGCGCCGCGCGCGCAGCGCATCCATCAGGCGGAACAGGCGCACGGTTTTGCTCATGTGCGGATTGTGCAATGCGCGTCAGGGCCGTGCGCGCGTCGCGCAAATCCGATATGCCGAAGCACGCGGCGGCGCAGCTACCCGGCCTGCAAGGTCCCGGCAGCCTTGTAGGTGCTGAAGACG
>DAIAZB010000213.1 GCA_027443745.1 Thiomonas sp.
CGAAGGTGTGGAAGAAACCTGGGAGAACTTTGGTCTGCAGTTGCCGGTGAGCGATTCCGGCGCCCCTGAGCAAACCGGTGCGGGCGCTGCATCGATGACGACCAAGCCGCCGTCGATGGTCGGCACGGTCACCCCGGCGCAAGCCGGAGGTCCGACCGAAGCCAATGAAGCACCGACCCAGGACGAGACCGAATCGACCGATCCGGCGAAGCGCGGCCGTGGGCGCCGTCGCCGCGGTGGCCGCGGTGGTCGTGGGCGCGATGGCGCGGTCGGAGAGACGTCATCGGGAGTCGCCGTTGTTGCCACCCAGGACGTGCCCGCGGCAGTGGTAACGTCTTCTGCGTCGGATGCCGAACAAGGCCAGCCGGTCATGCAGCGGCGCGGTGAACCTGCAGCCCCGGCCCCTGTCGCCAGCGAGACCGTGAACAGCGCCGCTGCCTCGGTTGCAGCAGATGACGGCATGTCGCAACCCGCGTTGCCTGTCTTTGCAGCATCGCAACCCTTGCCAACTGAAACCAGGCCGATAGACATCGCGCCGACGGCAGGCACCGAGGCCGAAGCCGTTGCGGCGCATGCCGAACCGTTGGAAGCCAAACAGGTCGCCACGCCCGTTCAACCGATCTCGACGAGCACGCAGGAGCCATCTCGCCCGATCGCACCGACGGCGGCTGGGCTTGCCGACGCAGTGCCCGCATCCTTGCCGGTTGAGGACCTGCAATCCGTGGTCCAGGCTGCGGGCTTGCAATGGGTGCAATCCGATCCCGCTCGGGTCGAGCAGGCCCAGCGCGCCATGCGCAAAATTCCTGCTCCGGTCCGCACGCCGCGGCTGCGCAAGCCCAAAGCCATGCAGGACGAAGGTCCCTTGTTGCTCGTGGAAACGCGCAGGCAACTGCCCAGTTTGCAGATTCCGGAGAACAACCCTGGGCATTGAGCGACGGCGTTGATGGCTGCAAAACGGACAGGTTTTCCTGTCCGTTTTGCATGCACTGTTCGGCCGAAGGATTGCTCAACGGTCAGGCTGCAAGCCTCGCTCCACGTCGGGATAGCACAGCACAACGCCAAGTTCGCCCAGCAAACGGGTGTTGTCCAGCAGGCGGGACTCGGACATGAAACTCAAGGCCATGGACGACAGGCCGCTGGCCTGGGCCTGTTCGCGAGCAACGCGCACGGGAGCAGGCAAGCCGTAGAGCCGAGCGGCGAGGTCGAGGTAGTCGCCCATCTTGACGCGGCTGCAGTCGCTGGCGTGATAGACGCGGTTGGGCGCGGCGCGAAACAAGGCCAGCAGCGTGATGCGGGCCAAGTCGTCGGCGTGAATATGATTGGTATAGACATCGTCCTCGGCACGCAGCGCCGGCAGACCCTGGCGCAGGCGCTGCACTGGGGAGCGGTGCTGGCCATCATAGATGCCGGGGATACGCAGAATGCCCAGGCGAACATGCGCAACCCGCCCGAGACGGCGCCAATGCGCCTCGGCGGCCATGCGGCGGCGCGCACGGTCCGTCTGCGGACGAGGCGGCCGCGTTTCCGTCACCTCGGCGCCAGCGCAGTCGCCGTACACGCCAGAGGTGCTGGCATACACCGCGCGCAGCGGCCTGCCGGGACCAGCACCTATCATGCCTCTGCGTAAAACAGTGGCGAGCCGGGCGGATCGGGCATCGTCCACCCCAGTCGCAGCCGGTGGTGCGAGCATGGCCACCCAATGCGCCACCCCGGCCAGGCGCCACAAACTGTCGGCATCGTCCAGATTGCCGAGCAAGGGCACGATGCCCGCCTGGCGCAATGTTTGCGTGCGCTGCGGGGTGGAGGTGAGTGCGATGACGCGAAAACGTGGCTGCGCCAAGGCCGCCAGGCGCAGTCCGATATCGCCACAGCCGACGATGAGCAATCGGGGTTTACGAAACTGACGCATCAACATGGAAACCTGTCTGTCATGAGCTTTGAAGTGAGCGTACTGCCGAGCCGACACCGGTTCGACGTGAACGAAGGCGAAACCATCCTGGCTGCCGCCATTCGCCAAGGCGTTGGCCTGCCCTACGGTTGCCAGGACGGCGCGTGCGGCTCGTGCAAATGCCAATGGATCTCGGGTGAGTTCGAACTCGGCCTGCACCAACTCAAGGCCCTGAGCGAAGCTGAACACGCCGCAGGTTTCATTCTCGCCTGCCGCACCCATCCGCGCAGCGATCTGGTGATTCAAAGCCACGAGTTGCCTGCCGCAGGCCTGTTCGCTGTCAAGAAAATGCCCTGCCGCGTCATCAGCATCGAACGGCTCACGAGCGACGTTGCAATCATCCGCCTGCAGCTACCAGCCAACGACCGTTTCGACTACCACGCCGGTCAGTATGTGCAGTTCATCTTGCGCGACGGCAGCCGCCGCAGCTACTCCATGGCCAATGCACCGACCGGCGAAAAACACATTGAACTGCACTTGCGCCACATGCCCGGCGGCAAGTTCACCGACCATGTCTTCGGCGCCATGAAAGACAAGGACATCCTGCGCATGGAAGGCCCGTTCGGCAGCTTCTACCTGCGTGAGGAAAGCGACAAACCCATGGTGCTGCTGGCCTCGGGCACGGGCCTGGCGCCCATCAAGGCCATCATCGAAGACCTGCGCACCAAGTGTCAAACGCGCCCCGCCGTGCTGTACTGGGGTTGCCGCAGCAAGGCCGATTTGTACCTGCATGCCTGGGCACAAGAGCAAGCTGCAGCCATGCCCTGGCTGCGCTATGTGCCGGTTCTGTCCGAGCCGAAACCCGAGGATGCGTGGAGCGGCCGCACTGGCCTCGTCCACCGGGAAGTGATGGCTGATTGGCCGGATTTGTCCGGCCACGAGGTCTACGCCTGCGGCGCACCGATCATGGTGGAATCGGCCAGGGCCGATTTCATGTCGCGATGCTTCCTGCCGGAAGACGCCTTCTTCGCCGATGCCTTCACCACCGAGGCCGACAAGGCCGGTCCTGCGGCCAGAGACTGACGCATCCCCGGTCGTTCCTGGGGCCGCCATCGGTCATCACGCTCATTCCATGTACTCATCGACCTTCATCTTCGCGAAGAAGCAGTTCGACGCCACGTTTCACCGCCTCGACCAGGCCATTGCCGCTGCGGCCAGAGCCCTTCCCGGCTATCTCGGCGAGGAATCGTGGGAGAACCCAAGCACGGGTTGGACCTCGAACGTCTACTACTGGGAGACGCTCGAGGCCCTGCAAGCGCTGATGCAGCATCCCCTGCATCTTGAGGCCAAGGCCGCGCAGGCGAATTGGCTTGACGGCTACCAGATCATCATCGCCAAGGTCCTGCGGACCTATGGCGACGGCAAACTTGACCATCCCACGCAAACGCCACGCTGGCTTCCCTAGCCGGGAAGCACAACATGGCTCGGTGGGTGACGACCCGCTTCACTCGCCCAGGTAAGCCGCCCTCACGCGAGGGTCGTGCAGCAGTTGCTGTGCCGTGCCGGTCATGGTGACCGTGCCGGAGTCCATGACATAGCCACGCTGCGCCAGTTCCAGTGCGCGCTTGGCGTTCTGCTCGACCAGCAGGATGGTGACCCCCTGCTTGGCGATGTCGGCCACGACCTCGAAGATCTTGTCGACCATGATGGGCGACAAACCCATGGACGGCTCGTCCAGAAGCAGAAGCTTGGGCTGGCACATCAGGGCACGCCCCATGGCCAGCATCTGCTGCTCGCCACCTGACATGGTGCCGGCGAGTTGGTCGCGCCGCTCCTTCTGGCGCGGAAAAATGCCGAAAACCCGGTCGATATCCGCCTCGATGCCTTTCTTGTCATTGCGGATATAAGCCCCCATCAGCAGGTTTTCCTGGATGGTCATACGACTGAACACACCGCGCCCTTCCGGCACCATCGCCAGGCCCATGCGCACCAGATCGAACGAGCCCTTGCCCTTGACCTCGTGGCTGGCGTAGGTGATGCTGCCGTCGGTGATGGGCTGCATGCCGGTGATGGCTTTGAGCGTGGTGGTCTTGCCCGCACCATTGGCGCCGATCAGGCTCACCAACTCGCCCTGACGGACTTCGAAGTCGATGCCCTTGACGGCCTGGATGCCCCCGTAAGCCACCTTCAGGCCTTTGACCTGCAGCAGTGCTGCTTTCGAGCTGAGTTCGCCCGCGCCTTGCTCCAACTCCATGTGCGCTGCACTCATCTCAATGGCCTCCCGTGCCGAGATACGCTTCAATCACCTTGGGGTCTTTTTGCACATCGGCCGGCACCCCTTCGGCGATGGTCTTGCCGTAGTCCAGCACCGTCACGCGATCGCACAAACCCATGACCAGCTTGACGTCGTGTTCGATCAGCAAAATGGTGCGCCCGTCGCCGCGGATGGTGGACAGCAGCTTGCGCAACTGCACCTTCTCAGTGGCGTTCATGCCGGCGGCGGGTTCGTCCAGCGCCAGCAGTTTGGGGTCGGTGGCCAATGCACGAGCAATTTCCAGCCGGCGCTGATCGCCATACGACAGCGTGCGGGCACGAAAGTCGGCGTAGTGCCCGATGCCGACGTACTGCAGCAACTCGTAGGCACGCTCGCGGATACCGTGTTCCTCATCCTTGAAGCGGCGGGTGCGGAACACGGCGCCGACCAGCGCGCTCTTGGTGCGCACGTGGCGTCCGACCATGACATTTTCCAGTGCCGTCATGTCCGGGAACAGGCGGATGTTCTGGAAGGTGCGGGCAATGCCTTCGCGCGCGACCTGATGCACCGCCTGCGGACGGTAGGGTTTGGCGTCGAGCGAAAACTCGCCGCTATCGGGCGTGTACATGCCGGTGATGACGTTGAAGAACGTGGTCTTGCCGGCGCCGTTGGGACCAATGAGGCCATAGATCTGGCCGCGACGGATTTCGATGCCCACATCCGACAGCGCCTGCAAGCCGCCGAAGCGCTTGGAAGCGCCGGCCACCTTGAGGGTGATGGGTTCCGTGGAGCTCATCATGCGCCCTCCTTGACCACCGCCGGAACGGCATGACCAGCCTTGCTCTGTCCGAGCGCCAGGGCAGCCATGCCCTTGCCATGCTCGGGCGCGGGCCACAGACCCTTGGGGCGAATCAGCATCACCAGAATCATGGCCATCGAGTAGATGAGCTGGCGCAGGATCCCGGTGTCGACATACACGTGGTTGAAGGCATGCTGCTGCCAATCCGAGATGAAGCCGGTGTAGCGCAAGGCCTCGGGCAGCACCGACAGCAGGATGGCGCCGAGGATGACACCCGGGATATTGCCCATGCCGCCGATGACCACCATCGCCAGCACGTTGATGGACTCCATCAGCGAGAACGACTCGGGGGAGACGAAACCCTGGAAGGCCGCGAACATGACACCGGCCACGCCGCCGAAGGTGGCGCCCATGGAGAACGCCAGCAGCTTCATGTTGCGGGTGTTGATGCCCATGGCCTTGGCGGCGATTTCGTCTTCGCGCATCGCCATCCAGGCCCGGCCGATGCGCGAATCCTGCAGGCGGTAACAGATGATGACGGTGAGCGTGACCAAGGCCAGGAACAACCAGTAGTACTGGGTGACCGAGGTGATGGTGTAGTTGCCGATGCTGATGTTGCGATTCAGGTCCCAGCCGAACATGCGCACGCCGTGGATGCCGGAGATGCCCTGCGGCCCGTTGGTGATGTTCACCGGCGCATTCAGGTTGTTCATGAAAATGCGGATGATCTCGCCAAAGCCCAGGGTGACGATGGCCAGGTAGTCGCCGCGCAGCTTGAGCACCGGTGTGCCGAGGATGATGCCGAAGGTTGCGGCCAGACCGGCTCCGAGCGGAATGATGAGCCAGATCGACACATCGAAGCCGTTGGGAAACATCGCCCCCAGGGCATCGAAGTTGCTGGTGAGCTGGTTCGACGACAGCAGGGCGAAGGAATACGCCCCCACCGCGTAAAACGCGATATAGCCCAAGTCGAGCAGGCCGGCGAGGCCCACGACGATGTTCAGCCCCAGGGCCAGCATGATGTAGAGCAGCGCGAAGGCGGCGATACGCACCCAGGCATCGCCCACGATCTGCAACCCCAGGGGCATGGCCAGCAGCAGCACTGCGGCGACCAGAAAACCGATCAGATGGGTTTGTTTGTTGAGCATGATGGTGTCTCCTGCATCAGGCGCGGTCGGCCACGCGCTCTCCGAGCAAGCCTTGCGGCCGCAGCGTCAGCACGAGGATGAGCACAATGAAAGCAAAGATGTCCTGGTAATTGCTGCCGAACATGCCGCCGGTGAGCGTGCCGATGTAGCCCGCCCCCAGCACCTCGATCACGCCCAGCAGAACACCCCCGAGCATGGCGCCGGTGAGGTTGCCGATGCCACCGAGCACGGCAGCGGTGAAGGCCTTCAAACCCGGCGTGAAGCCCATGTAGAAATTCGCCGTGGAGAAGTTGGCGTACCACATCACCCCGGCAATGGCCGCCAGCATGGCGCCAATCACAAAAGCGGCGGAAATCACCAAATTCGGATTGACCCCCATGAGCGCGGCCACACGCGGGTTCTCAGCCGTGGCGCGCATGGCTCGGCCGAGCTTGGTCTTGTGGATCAGATAGGTCAGGCCCAGCAGCAGCACGGCGGTGAGCACCAGGATCATGACCTGCACCGGGGTGATGACGACACCGTGAATGTTGATGATCTTGGATGTCAGCAGACTGGGAAAAACCTTGTAATCGCGTCCCCAGATCACCATGGCCAGGGTTTCGAGCAGGATGGACATGCCGATGGCCGTGACCAGCGGTGCCAGCTTGGGGGCGTTACGCAATCGTCGATAGGCCAGGCGCTCGATGAAATAGTTCAGCACGCCGCAGACGATCATCGCCACGATGGTGGCAAGGACAACCGTGAGCCAGCCGGGCAGGCCAGGGGCGATGTGGGCAAGCAGAAGAAACATGCTGTAGGCAGTCAGTGCCCCCACCATCATCACGTCGCCATGGGCGAAGTTGATGAGGTTGACGATGCCGTAGACCATGGTGTAGCCCAGCGCGATGAGGGCATACATGCTGCCCAGCACGAGGCCGTTGACGATTTGTTGAATGAAAGTTTCCATCCCGAGGTGTCCTTATGGGTTCTGGGTCTTGCAGAGTCCGACCGCCGCCACTGGGCCTTATGGGCCATGAGCAACGAACTGGATGAGGCAGTGCTTGCAAGTTTCATGCTCGAAAAAGTGCTCGCAAACACAGCGGCGCTGGAACAAGCGCCGGCACAAATGCAGCAGGGCATTGCGTGGTGTGAGCCTGTGGGCAAAGATGCCCAGGCATGGTGTTGCGTCTCCTTTGGCGAGCCAGTTTGGTGCGGCTTCGCCTACGTTGTTGTCTGTATGGCGCGAAATAATAACCACAGGCCAGTGCACACCAGCCACGACAAGCTTGGACGGGCCTCAGGCCCTGGGGATGGGCGGTGTCGCATCCGTCTCGCGATCGGCCGGCTCTTGTGCGCTGATGGCCGTCCGGGCCTGGCGATTGAGGCGCTGAAGCTCGGCCATACGCTCGGCGATGCGCGCCTCCTGGCCACGGTCGGTGGGGCGGTACAACCGCGCCTCCGGCAAGCCTTCGGGGAAATAGCGTTCCCCCGCGGCGAAGGCGCCGGCCTCGTCATGGGCGTAGCGGTAACCGTCAGATGCGCCGATCTGCTTCATCAGTTTCGTCGGTGCATTGCGCAAGTGCATGGGCACCGGCGCCGTGCCATGTTCGCGCACGAAACGCCGTGCCTCACCCGCGGCGCGATAGGCTGCATTCGACTTGGGCGCGATGGCGAGATAGAGCACCGCTTGCACCAGGGCGAGTTCCCCCTCGGGGCTGCC
>DAIAZB010000214.1 GCA_027443745.1 Thiomonas sp.
GCCGGCGTCGAGCTGCTGCTGCAGCGACATGCTCTGCGTGCGCACGATCTCGGTGGCGAAGCTGCCGAGGTTGCCGGTGGCCGAATCGTGCGTCCCCGGTATCGACAAGTCCTGCAACGGCGTATCGTCGCGCAGCGCCGACATCCAGTCGGCATGGTCGACCACCGCGTCGCTCGAAGTCGAGAACGCGCCGTCGCCGGCCCATGCCCCCGGCGTGAACGCCAACGCGGCCAGCAGCAACGCGGCGCGCGCACAAGCCGCTGCGCTCATGGATTTCTCCCATTCGCGCCTGCGACGGGCGCGCCCAGGCAGTGTCAGCCCAAGCGGACGCAATGGCCGTGCACGCCGCGTGCGCATACCGGCAGTATGTCGCGCAAGGTCGCGTCAGCCTCGTCACGCGCGCTCGATGCTGCAGCGCGATAATGGGATATTCTCGAGTCCTCGAGCCTTCTGCCCGCAATGCCCGACCCCATGACCGAAACGCGCGCCGTCGCGCTGCAATCACCCGGCGAGGAAATCGCCAACAGCATCAGCCACGGCGTCGGCCTGGGGCTGAGCGCGGCCGCGCTGCCGGTGCTGCTGCTGCACGCGCACGGGGCCGCCGCGACCGTTGGTGCCGCGCTGTTCGGCGCCACCGCGCTGCTGCTCTACCTGAGCTCGACGCTGTATCACGCGATTTCGCGGCCCAGCGCCAAGGCGGTGCTGCGCTGGCTCGACCACGCGTCGATCTATCTGTTCATCGCCGGCACGTACACGCCGTTCACCTTGACCGTGCTGCGCGGAGCGTGGGGCTGGACGCTGTTGGGCCTGATCTGGGGTATGGCCGCGCTGGGCCTGCTGTTCAAGGCGCTGGGCCCGGCGCGCTTTCCGCGGCTGTCGACGCTGCTCTACCTGGCGATGGGCTGGATCGTGCTGATCGCGATCGTTCCGCTGTGGCACGCGCTGCCGGCCTCGGGGCTGGCCTGGCTGTTCGCCGGCGGCGCCGCGTACACGCTGGGGGTCATTTTTTTCAGCATCGACGAACGCGTGCCGTATGCGCACTTCGTCTGGCACCTGTTCGTGCTCGCCGGCACCGTGTGCCACTTCATCGCGGTGCTGCAGTGGGCCACCGGGAGCGCCTGAGCTCGCGCACCGCCGTCTTCAACGCGGGTCGCCGCGCTCCCAGCTGACGAGCAGCGGGCCGCGCAGGCTGTTGATGAACCAGATGCGCGTGGCCCGCGCCAGCTCGTCGACGGTCAAGCGCGCTTCGACGATCTCGCCGCGCTCGATCCATTCGCGGCGCAGGCAGCCGTCGAGCAGGCCGCCATCGAGCGCCGGGGTCAGGCGGCGGCCGTCGAGCTCGAGCACCAGGTTGCCGCGGGTGAATTCGGTCAGTTCGCCCTGCTCGTTGCGCAACAACACGTCAAACGCGTCCGGGTGACGCGCGGCGGCGGCCTCGTAGGGCTCGCGCAAGGTCGTCTTGTGGAACAGCCGCAGGTCGTCGCGCCGCACCGGCATCGGGTCCAGCACGATGCGACGCGGCACGTCGGCGGCGTCGGCGACGAACGGCTGCACGTCGATGTGCAACTCGCCGTCGGCGCGCAGGCACAGCCGCAGCCGATGCAGGCCGGCCGCGGCCTGCCGCGCCGCGTGTTCGACGGCGCCGCGCCAACCGACGACGTCGAGCGCAAAGCCGAAGTAGCGCGCCGAGGCCTCGAGCCGCGCCAGGTGCCGCGCCAGCCGCGGCACCACCCCCTGCTCCAGCCGCATGGTTTCGATCAGGCCGAACGGCGGCCACGGCTCGCGTCGCAGAAAGCTGCCCTTGAGCAGCGCTTCGGCGTATTCATCATCCGCTGTGGAGTCCCAGACGATGCCGCTGCCGACCCCGCATATCGCTTCGTGCCGCTCGCCGTCGACGACCACGGTGCGGATGGCGACGTTGAACACCGCATCGCCACCCGGCTTGAGCAGCCCGATCGCACCGCAATACACGCCGCGCGGCGAAGTCTCGAGCTGCGCGATCCATTCCATCGCCTTCACTTTCGGCGCGCCGGTGATCGAGCCGCACGGGAAAAGCGCACCGAAGATCTCGAACAGCCCGCAGTCGGGGGCGATTTCGGCGGTGACCGTCGACGTCATCTGCCACACCGTCGGCAGGCGCTCGAGCGCGTAGCGCTGCGGCACCGTGACGCCGCCGCGACGCGCCAGCCGCGACAGGTCGTTGCGCAGCAGATCGACGATCATCAGGTTTTCCGCTCGATCCTTGGCCGACTCGCGCAGCTCGCGTTCCAGCTTGAGGTCCTCGGCCGGGTAGCGGCCGCGCGCGCGCGTGCCCTTCATCGGCCGCGTCGTCAGCCGATCGCCGTCGCGGCGGAAAAACAGCTCGGGCGACAGCGACAGCACCTGGTGCCCGCCGAGATCGAGCCAGGCGCCATAGGCGGCCGGCTGCGCCTCGCGCAGCGTCTCGTAGAGGGCGCGCGTCTCGTGCGCGCAGCGACCGCGCAGCCGTAAGGTGTAATTGGCCTGGTAGATCTCGCCGTCTGAAATGGCGCGCCGGATTGACTCGAATGCGGCCGCGTACGCCGCAAAGTCGGTGTCGGCCTGCAGCTCGAGCGCCGCGCCCGCGGTGTGCGATGCGTCGCGGCGCACGCGCTGCGGCCGCTCGAACACCGCGAACCAGGCCAGCGGCGTCGGCGCCGCGCCGCGCACGCGAAACGCCACGTCGAAGGCCGGTGCGGCCTCGTAGCCGACCAGCCCGACGACCCAGGCGCCGGCATCGGCGCGCGCCTGCGCGGCGCGCAACACGCCCTCGACCGCATCGAGCGTGTCGGCGCGCAGCACTTCGATGGGTTCAGCGAAGACCAGCGAGGTCGGCGCCTGGCCGTCCTCGGCGAAGTCGATCACGGCTCGATACGGCACAGCTCCACCTCCAGTGCGAAGCCCGGCGGCGCCGATCGACGCGCTCGCGACGCTCGCGTCACGCCTCGGCGACGACGCTGACGCGGTTCTTGCCGGCTTGCTTCGAACGGTACAGCGCCTGGTCGGCGCGGTGCAGGATCGCATCCATCGCGTCGCCGTCGCGGCTCGTCGTCACGCCGATCGACACCGTGAACGCGCGCAGCTTGAAGTTGTCGCGCTTGCGCACCAGGCGCAGCGACGCGACCGCAGCGCGGATCGCTTCGGCGACCCGCACAGCTCCGCTCGACGGCGTATCGGGCAGCATCACCAGGAACTCCTCGCCGCCGTAGCGCACCGCCGGGTCGGCGCCGCGTATGCATTTGCGGATCGCTGCGGCGACGTTGCGGATCACCGCGTCGCCGAGCGCGTGGCCGTGCAGGTCGTTGATCGACTTGAAGTCGTCGATGTCGATCATCAGCACCGAAAACACCGGCACGCCCCGGGTCGACAGAAGCTCGTCGAAGCGCGCCTCCATCCCCCGGCGGTTCAGCAGGCCGGTCAGCGGATCGATCAGCGCGGCGCGCCGGTGCTCTTCCAGCTCCTCGCGCAGCAACTCGGTTTCGGCCAGCGACGACTTGATCTGCAGTTCGAGTTGCTGCTGGCGCTGGCCCAGCGTCGATGTCGAGTCGATCAAATCGGCAACCAGCGCCTGCACCGCGTCGACGCCGGGCGCGGCGCGCAAGGTCTCGGCGGCGTGGTCGAGGTGGCCGCGGAACGTCGCGACATCGACGCCGGCTTCGCCGAGGTGTTCGGCCAGGCGGGTCAACAGCAGGTGCAGGCCGCTGCCGGCGGCGCTCAGGCCATGGACGCGCTCGGTCGCGATGTGCTGGTCGAACAGCTCGTGCAGCACCGCCTCGTCGAGCGCCGGACCCTGCTTGAGCTGACGGTCGAGCGCTTCGACCAGGTCCGCGCTGGCGCCGCCGAAGTAGGCGTAGGCCACGGTGAAATTGAGCGGGTGCGGCGCCGTGCGACGGTCGACGAGCAGGCCGATCGACTGGTCGGCCAGCGCGCGGGCGTCGTCGAACGCGTGGGCGAGCGCCTTGATGCTGGTTCGCATGCCTCAGTGCTCCCGCAACTCGCCGGACGCGTAGTACCACCGCCCCTGCTCGCGTACAAAACGGCTGATTTCGTGCATGCGCTGCGCGCGCCCGCCGACCTTGCAGCGGGCGACGAACTCGACCACGGCCTCGTCTTCGCTGCGCGCTTCAAAGCGCTTGATGTCGAGCCCGATCCAGCGCAGGGCCTGCGCGTCGAGCTCCAGCGCGGCAGGTCGGGTAGACGCGTGCCAGGTCGCCAGCAGATACGCTTCGCGCCCCAGTGCATAAGCGACGTAGCGCGAGCGCATCAGCGCCTCGGCCGTCGGCGCGGCGACGTCACCGTCGAGATACCGCCCGCAACAGCGCGGCAGCGGCTCGCCGCTGCTGCAGGGGCAGGCTTCATCGAGCGGTGAACGTTTCTTCAATGCGGCGCGATCGTCGTTTGGCGGAAGCGGTGGGAGCGTTTTTCAATGATTTTTCAATGTCATGAATGATTCATACCACGCTACATACCATGATACCGATCCTCGATCTCCGGCCGGCCATTGGGGAAATCCGGCAAGTCATGAGCACCGAGTGGACACCTTCAGGCTTGATCCAGGCCCGCATCAAGCGCAGCTGCCTGCGCCATGAAATTGCCAGGGCGGCGCTTGCGGAACGCGCCGAGGTTAGCGAGCTTCCAGTGCACTGCTGCGGGCAACTAGGCCGCATGCTGGCAGCGCACGAAGCGACCAATCCCGGTCGTCGCGCATCAGGCCGCTCAGGAACCGCCGGTGTTCGCGGCCGCGCCGCCGGGGCAGTTCCTGGCGCATTCCAGCGCGAGCGGCTGAGCAGCCTGCCCAGCGAACACTCCGTCAGCGCGAGCCAGCGTCCATGCTCCAGGTAGTGCTTGACGGCGAGTTCCCTTTGCGCCGGCCTGCGCGTACGAATACATGATCGAATTCGAATTAATACAAAAAACTCACCAAATTACGAGCGGTATTTCGAACGCAATCATGAGCATGCCGTCGCCCTGACGACAGCCTCCAGAGATAGTCGCCTAATCCGGCGCGGGAACATCGGGAACTTCCTCGGCGACTGCTCTGTATGGCGTCAAAAGGAGCACCAGCGGTTCCGACTTCAGGTCATGGGGAATCGACTTGTCGAATACCACCTGAATTGTAATTTTTGGCTTCGACATACTTGCCTTTCGCACCGGCACATTGAGCCCTTGATCTCCGGCTGCGCCACTCAGTTCTACGCGCTGCACACCACCAGCCTTCAAAGCTTCGACGAGTAGCCTGCTCTGCGAAGCAGCCTGCGGATCGTCCAATTTTGCACGATCCAGTTTCCCAAGCAACCAGTCGCCAAAGCTTGTAGTCAAGCTCAGTGTGGTCGAAGTTTTTGGCTTTGACGCCCTTTTCGCCAGCTTATCGCCAGCGTCGGACCCGGCCGGCTTAGGGTCGGACTTCGGCATGTGCCGCCCCTGAATAACGACCGCGGAAGCCCACGACTCCTTGCTGGCATCGAATTCACGCTTGAAATCATTCTTTCCGTGCAAGACAAGCTTGGCCCGGTAAGCGGTGACGAGTGGCGGTGCGACCGGTTCGCCTATCCTCCCCACTCGTTGCGTCAAACTTTCCTGCCTTGCAAGTGCACTGACCGGTTTCAGGCGGGCCAATCGCTTCAGCCCACTCGTTCGCTTGGCTAGGTCAGACAGCTCTGGCGTTGTAGGGTTCACAAACTCCCACTTTGCCAAGTAATACCGGAGCGAACCGGCCACTTGCATGGCGACGAGATCGGCCATTGAGCTGTCTTTTAGATATGTCGTGCGGTAGAACGCCAGCGCCATATCACTCAACAGCTGTGGCTGGCATTTGAGACACAGCACGCTCCTTTTTTTACTGCTGTCCGGCCGTGCCAAATCGCAACTTTGATCGACCACCAGCAAGAACTCACTTGGCGACCCTGTGGTGTCCAACTTTGCGAACAGGTCGCCCAATTCCACTGGCGCATTCTTCGTCTCCGCAATGTCGTCGTTGATGTCGAGGCGCATGACTGAGCGCACATACATGTTAGCCAACCTGCTGCCAGGAGGTACCGCTCCGGGAAATGCGCGATGGGCAATCACCTCAGGCAACTGTTGGCCTAGCGTGCGGATTCGCGCATCCTCAAGCAACCCGCTCGCCAAGGTTTCGGAAACCAGCCAAGAAAGATAGTCCGGAAGGACAGCTTCTTCGACAGCCAATTCGGCCTCGTGTAGTAGCGCTAGTTCAGACGGCTCTACCATGGTCAGGCTTTGTCTCAGCGCAGTGGCGGAGCGGATGGCCGCCAACCAATACTCATCAAGCAGGCGTGCCAAGGCCTGTTTCCCTGAGTAGTCCTCGATCAAGCGTTCCAACATGGCCTCGCCCGACTCGTTGATCGAACCCTTCTCAATGAAGCGGAAGAAGTCAGCCCGCAGACCTGTGCGGGTCTTGAATTCTTCTTGCTGATCCGCGGCTCCAGGTCGTGAAGACATGAGAACGACCAAGGGGTACTTCTCCAAGCTGTCGGATTGCCGCGCTTGGATGATTAGATGCGCGATTTGCGCGGCTCGCTCGAGCGACCTCTCAACTCCTGTCTCCCCCTTCAGAAAGAAGTCAAGGAAAATCAGTTGGGAAGCGGTGATATGGGGCACGGCCGCGTCCAGATTTGGAATCTTCTCGACCTTCCAGCGGTACCGAGAGAAGAGCTGCTCCAGTCCACTGAGTTCGCTTTGCTTTTGCGTGACAGAGTCCAAGTACTCCAAGAACAATGTGTCGTTCAGCCAAGCCCAAACCTGTCTGGTTCTGAGCACCCACAGTCGTTGCACGACCACGCGATCCTGCACGAGGACTTCGACATCAGCCGGAATGCTAGGGTCCAGCGATGACTTCTTGAACTCGCGTTTCAGCTGCCCCACGCGTCGGGGCTCGTCGAGCAACGCATTGGTGAAGCGGGTAACAGCTTCACCATCTAGATCATTGGTTTCAGCAGGGGCATATGCGTCGTCGATAACGATGACCTTCTTGAAAATCTTCTGCACCGCTCCCTCAAGATTCTCCATGCTCCGCTCCTCCGAACTTCACAACAAAACCATGATGGATTCGCTCTTCATCTGGTTCTGCGAGCGAGATCTCCATGGAATTCCCCTCCGCAAGCTTTTTCGCGATGTACAACCCCATGCCACGGCCCTCACCGGAAGGCTTGGTGGTAAAGAATGCGTTGAACACCTCCTCACCCCGATCCTCTGGAATGCCCGGGCCATTGTCCAGAACCGTGAAGGTCTTCAGGGCCCGATCAAGCGAGAACGAAATGACTGGCTCAAACGGTTTAGCCTCCGCCTTTAGCTTGAGCCAGTAGACCGAATTGGCGACAAAGTTCTCGACAATCTGGAGCACCTGCCCACGAACGGCCCTAATCTTGACCGGCCGGCTGCCCAGGCCAGCGATATCGCAGTTGATGTTGTGCCGCTCGAATTGCGGGGCGTGCACTTCTGCCAGATCGCGAATGGCTTCCACCAGATCGAACGTTTCCTTTCGCTGACGTCCGGGCGTGGAAAGCGGATCGAGAACCCTGATCCTGCGCTCAAGGGTGCTTAGTTGGTCTCGCAGCGTGCGGATCTTTCGTCCCTCAGCAGCATTTCCGGGCTTGTAGGTTTGAAGCACCTTCAGTGCATTGGTGGACAGCCGGCCAAGTTCATGAAAGATGAACTCTGTCATGAGGCCGACGCCGGCCAAGTGTATGTACTTGTCGAGATCTTGCTCGTACGCACGAACGGTCAATTTCGATCGCTCCCATGCCTCCGTGACGTCAGTCATCTTCGCAAGCAAGGTGTTGATTGCAGAGACGTCCTCTGGCGTATCGAGCTTCGTCCTCAGGTATTGAACCTGCTTCATGGCTTGGCGCTGAGCCTCTTCCAGTCTCTTTTCGAGCTTGGGAAATTCTTTCGCTGCAGATTCGTCCTGAGCGCCTTCAACAGCGTTGAGGTAGCTCTTGAATTCCACGATCAAGATATGCCGCAAGAGCGCAATCAGCGCAGCTTTTTCCTCTGTATCTCGCAGTCCTTCACGGTTAGTCTGATCCAACAGGTTCGGGTTGCCGCGGCTCGAAATCCGAACCGCACCAACGAGTTGCTTGCGGTTCATCTTGTAGCCTTGGGTGGCGAGCGCAACGCCGTCCAGGTCCAACCAGTCGTCGCGAGGCTCCGCGTATGGGTAAACGCGGTAGTGATCGCGATACAGCAGCAAGCCACCACCCCACCGGGTAAGCCACTGAAGAGCCGCCTCGTATCCATCAGGCTTATCCAGCCGTAGCTTCTGCCGATTGAACCAATGTGCCTCCATCGAGAACTTGCCCAAGGTCGAGAGGCCGTGAACCAGGCTACCTGCAGGTGCAGCGGCGGGCTCTTTCGACTTTGGACGCTTTGCCTTCAATGCCAAGGCGCTATACAAATGCATGCCTCCAAGTCGAAAGGTTTTGGTCTGACCGTAGCTCTTGTATGTGACCTCTCCCGACAAGATGGGCTCGCCATCCTCGGGAAATTCAAAGCTGGCTGTGCATCGCGCGTGCGCGTAAGTCAGCTGCCGTGTCTGGAAGGCAGGAATATCGACTGTCTGGCCGTTGAAGAACAACCTTATGTTCGGTCGACTGAAACTGGTCAGAAAAGGGTCAACCAACTTGGCGAAGTCGGTCTTTGCTAGGGACTCCAGTTTCTCAGCCGACCATTCGCTTGTCAGGTTTGACACGCGAATGGTCGTCCCATGGTCGGCGGGCTTTCCCTTCTTGAGGCCTCTGC
Source organism: Thiomonas sp. (assembly GCA_027443745.1). The sequence continues at coordinate 8,773 of DAIAZB010000214.1, forward strand.
TGGGCGCCGCAGGGAAATCGGCCAAATCCATGGAGGGATCGCGCTTGATCGAAGACCAATCAATAGAGAGTTCGTTCCAGGCCTGCTCGCCCTTCTTGGAAGTGAGAACACGCAGTTGATCCCCCAGGCGAACGGCCGACAGTCGTCCAATCCCCTTCTCACCCAATACGATATGGTTGCTCTCGGTTTGGCGTTCGACAAGGCGATTCGTGGTCCCAACTGTCAGATAAATATCACCAAGATCATCAAAGGACATTCCTCCGCCGTCGTCCTTGATCTCGACCCAATTCCACTTTGCGTACGCCTCATCGAGCGCCGTAACAAAATCACCATCTTTGGGCGACGACGCCATTTCGATCAACGCATCTCTGTCGCCCCTTGGCGCCGTGAGTTCTACAACGGGCTCCAACTTCTGACGAATGGTGTCCTTAGTCAGTTGACGGCTTTGGTCCCTCATCTTCTCGAGAGACTGCCTGACAAACAGGTAGTCGCTGCGTTGAAGTACCACGTGCACATCCACTTCAATCCGACTCGCCCTCGCGTCGAGCGAATTCTTCACCAACTCGTAGATCGCGATCTGATCCGAGCTGATGAGCTCCGCGCCCAACTCCAGAAGAACACGTGCCTTGACTGTTATGCCCATGTGAACCTACCACTCGCGATCATGTTGAATGTCATGCATGTAACGAACGGGGCTATAGTTGACACACTAAACACCCTTGGTCGTCATCCTCTTCCGGATCCTCTGCCCGGTCCGCTTGTAAGAAGACTTCGGCAAGAGTGGCATTTTCTTTTCTGGCGGCTTTCCGCTCGATTCGGATCACATGCTCACGCTTGATCTGCTCCATGCGCGCTGGCTGCTCCATCTCTGCCAAGCTTTCACCTTGACTCCAGGTGAAGAAGTTGCCAGTCTTTTCGTAGGGGCGCTCGTATTCCTTCGCCTTGTCGTACAGATCAGGATACGTCTCCTTGAGACGCACCCACTCAATCTTCTGCTGGTAGAAGCAGAAGTAACAGCCTGATCGCGTCCGGCCCCACTTCGTGTACGGCGGCATGCCGACACCGGAACTCCGCAGAATTTCCTCAATGTCGCGCAGCACCAGGCCGTCTTCCTTGAAGGGATAAACAGCCTTGATGTTCGACTTGTGGCTGATGTAGCCGCTGCGCTCCTCGTCGGCACGCAGACCGACGTAATTGACAACCTCGTCGTTGCCGCAATGCTGCTCAAAGGGCTTCAGCTTGAGCGCCCTAGTGCACCAGCGACGGTGGTTGGATGGGATCATCCCGCCGTACATCTCATACCAGTGGTCAAAGCCCACGTCGGCGTTCAGACGCGTGACCTCCTTACCGAGGTAACTCGCGATCCGTTCCAGATACTCGTATGTCTCTGGCAGTTCCTTGCGCGTATCGCTGAAGATGTACTCCATCTCCGGCACCCGGTCGCGCAAATAGATCGCCAGAGCAGCGCTGTCCTTGCCGCCCGACAGGCTCAGGATGTGCCTAACCCGCTTTTCTTCCGCCATGGCCCTTCTCCTGTTCTTGTCCAGTGTCACTTCCGGCCTGCAAGTCAAGCAGCGCCTGAGCAAGGGCCGATGCGGCAAGCTGGACATTGCCCCCGGTTTCCTTCTTGATCAGCGCAGCGACCGAGCGTGCGACGTGCTCGGACTCTTCCGTAGCAGCAAAGAACAAGGATGACTCCTGACCGCCGGGCATGGTTAGGGTCACCCCAACGAATCGTGTCGCAGCACGAGGCACCTTGCCTCGTTGCATCACCACCCGCAGCCAGCGCTTGTACTTCGCACAAAGTTCGTTCAGCTCCTGATTGAACCGACCGATCGTTTCGTCCTCCCAGGCGTCCAGCGGGCGCTGCACCAACAGGCTGCCAATGGAATCCAGCCACTTCTCGTCAGTTAGCGAGAGGTCAGCACAACGAAGGATAAAGCTCTTCAACCTTGCGTCGCCCAAATCGGAGGCAGCTGCCGCACACTCCGCTTGCAGTTGGTTCCGCACATGGCTCAACGGGCCTGGAATCTCAAAGGCGGCACCAACCTCCGCCATGACCTGCTCTTGCAGTCGGCGATACGCCATGCCCAATTCGGACAGCATGCGAATGAGCCAATCGGCGAAGGGTTCCTTGGTCTTGGCGTCGTGATGCAGTTTGGGCAGGCTGACTGTGATCAATTCAATTGGATCCTGCGCCTTGCCCAATGCCGATCGTACGAGTCCGGCATCTTTCGAGAGCCGGCCGGTGCAAAGCGCGAACTCTGGCAAGCGAGCACGCCAGCGATACAAACTGCGTGCCAGTTCCAAGAACGTCAGCTCGCCGACAACAGAGGCGCCGACCGCCGCGATAGCCGTCCGATAGGACTGGAGCAATCGCACGCCTAGCTCATCAGTGTCCAGTTCCCGTAGCTCGAAGGCGGACGGGTTCTTGAACATTCGGTGCAACAGCTCGTTGGTCACCTCCAGGGCCAGGGTACCCCGCTCGAACACAGCACAGCGGCTGCGACGGATCAGCAGATACATCACGATCCAGATGCCCGCCGGGCCAGCCCTGACGCCCAAGCCGGGGCACGCCAGGTCTTCCAGCAAGGTTTGGAAGCTCCTACTCTCGGTGCGAAGCAGTTGAGAGATACGTGCCCAGACATGGGTAATGTCGACCGCGGCCTCCGAAGTTGGCTCCGTCAGACGCCAATGCCCATTCTCCTCGGCCCAAAGCCCCGTCTGCCGCAAAAGCGTGTGATGGATCAAACGCTCAGGAGGGAACTCGGACGCCCTGCTGATTGGGCGGGTAGCGTCCCCCCCGAGGATGAACTCGAACATCCGCTGCCTCGCAAGGACGATGGCCGATGTCGGCCTGTCCTTGTTGATCAACTCGTTGACCAACCGCGGAGAAGTGTCATAGACCTTTCCGAAAAGCCATGAGGCCAGTTGGCTCAGGTTCATCAGCTCACTTTGCGCGATAGCTTTGCCTTGATACCAATACTTGGGCCCCGGGCGATCTGTGAAAGGCGTGAGTTGCGACAACACCAGCCGCTCGATCGTCGCGCGGGCACCTTGCAGCCGACCAGACACATACTGGCTGGTCCACGGGTCCAGACGTTTGTGATCAACCTCGCGCTGCACTGTCTGCCAAATTGCATATTCCGCGAGCGCAGCCCTGGCTTCAGGCTCCAAGGCCAGGACTGCGGAAACCGTCAGAACATCACGCTCCTGTTTGATCCGCTCAAGCGCTTGGGCCTCAGCCCCCGAATCCTTGACCGTGAGGACCAGATTCAGCCATGCGTCGGGCGCCAGTTCATCATCGCGCAGCTTCGGCCGCTTGGGCCATACACCTGGCGAACCGGCCACCACCGCCATCGTGCGGATGGTGCCAGTTTCGTCATAGTGCTTGTTCGCAACGATCAATCGTTGGGAGAGCGCACTCGACAATCCGCTGATTGCCAGGTTCTCCTCTCCCGACCGGGCTGCTTTCTCGTAGACCGCTTCGATGTTCACCGCGTCGGACACGGCAAACGCATACGTTCCCCCCCCACGGCGAAGCAAGACGCCGCGGCTCACCAGGTCGTCGCATTGAGCTTCCACCGGCCCAACATGGCGCTCGCCCAACGCGAAAGCGATCAGCTTTGCATTGATTGGTAGGGTCGCACCCGTGGAAACCAATTCCAATACCGCGATGGTCTTCAGGACGGCCAGGCAAAGCGGTTCAAACACCTGGCGCTCCAACGTCGCCAATGCAAAAACCCATCGACGCTCCGCGCCCAGGTCCCGAAAGCGCAGCCCGTAGCCGTGTGCCAAGTAGTCAAAGACCTCCGGCAAACCCAACCATGCGTCGCTATCCAAATCGTGCCGCTGCGCGAACTCCCGCAGTCCGAAGGGCTCGTTGCCACGCAGGAACGCGTGAAACGAGCGCTCGCTCTGGCCATAGCGCTTGGAGATGACCGCCAAGCACGCGATGCTCAGCGGGTGCAAAGGATAGAGCGACTCAGCCTCGCCAAACAAGGTCCGGTCACTCTCGGAATTCGCGTGCAAGACGCCCAACTTGCACGCGGCGGCATAAAGCGCGCGCGCCGTGGTCGCCAGCTTGGCGTCGACCTTGATTGCGGACTTGGCCTTGATGGCATGTGCCGCAAAGTGTGCATATCGCTCAATCGGTTCGTCGAAAGCCACTTCATCAAAACGCGAGGCGATCTTGTGCCATTCGTCATTGAGCGAACGCCCGACTCCTGCGGCATAACTCGCGAAGTGCTGGTGCAACATGACCACAACCGCCAGCTTGTCGTCACTCTTGGTGCAGGCGCATTCGGCGATCTGCTGCAGAGCGATCAAGTCCCCTTCTTCGGGGCGAAGCGCCGCATGCTCGATGAACTTGCCGACCTCATCCACCAGCAGCAAGATACCGTCGAACCCCTCTGCCTGTGCAGCGGTGGCAACATCTGCTGCCAGTTCGCCAGCAACAGAGTTAAAGGCAAGGCCTTTGTACGTTCCAGCCTCAAGGTCCAAGCCACGACGCAATGCTGTCGCCACCTTGCCGCGCCATCCAGCCACCGCATTCACCGCAGCGGCGGCCAGTGCGCGCCCCATGGACGTACGCGACCCCACCACTGCCAACGGGTACCGTTTGCATTCTGCAAACATGGCGGCCAGCTGTGGCGCTGCGCTGCTCATCATTCGATGGGTCTCGGCAAACGCCTTCGGACCAGCCGCGAGTTGAGCCAGCACGACGCCCAGCGCCGTCTTGCCGCAGCCGTATGGTCCAACCACCTTCCATGCGCGCTGCGCGGAGTTCTGGGCAAGTCCAGCGCCGATCTGTCGCAAGGCCGAAGTTGCGGCTGCGGTCACCATGTAGTTGTTTGTTGCCGCCGCATCCTTGAGATCGCGGTCCAATGCGACAGACCTCGTGTGGCTACCGCTCAACGTCAAGCTGTCGATGATCTTTTTAGACATGAGCCACCTCTTCCAACTGCAGCCTGTACTGCGGGTCAATCTTTTCCGCGTCAACGATCACGCTCTGCGTGTCAGCGGTATCGACGAAGCGCACAGCCGCGGGGTTGAGTTCAACGAGCTTGTCCACGAACACCCTCAATTGCGCCTCATCGAGCCGGAACACCAAACCGGGTGACCCAGATGACTTGAGCAGTTGTTGGAATTCAACCGATTGCCCATTGCCAGAGCTCATGACGAAGTCAGTCAGGGCAATGCCGAACACACGGCATGTCAGCCCCACTGGCGCCTTCGCTTCAGAGTTGTAAACCGTACGACCATCCTCGCCCTTGATCGCCTTCACCAAGCCGAGGTCCTGCAAAGGGCACCAGGAAGTCTCGTCCATGCCCCGAACCTCCTGAAAATAGGACTGGATGAAGATGCCAGCGTGCTGTTCCAGCGTGGTCAACGCAAGCGGACGTGCAGCGCCTTCGGCTCGACGTGCCAAGGCAGTCACCAATTGCTTCTTCTCGAAGCGAATGAGATTGCCCTCACCAAACACTTCCATCCACGCAGCAAGGACGCCTCTGGTAGCCAGATGCCAATGGATCAGCCAGAGAGACTCCATTGATTCGAGATGCGCATCCCAAGGCGAGCAACCACCGAACAACAGTTTGCCCACTGGGCCTGGTGCGTGCCCGCCCTCTCCTGCTGACTGCAGGACGCCACTGGCTTCGCCCCAGAACTGGATGGACTTGACCATGTTGCGACCGATGCCAAGCGCTTGCGTCGCGCGCAAGTCGTCACGCAACAATGAACCATCGCTCTTAACCGCGCGATAGACCTTCGGCAGCCACCCATAGCGGCACACAAATGACTCGTGGCCGGAAAAGCGGTCTGTGAATCTATCGCCGCTCATGCCGCGCCTCCTTCTTTCATATATTTGCGCGTACAGAGCCGTGCAGAAACACGCGATCGTCGCACGCACACAACCTGACTGACAACCGCCGACGGCTTTCGTTCTATTTTCATCCTATTACAACTCCACATACTCGCTTTTTTGCAGTAGCTGGATCCAGCCACTAACACCTTCGCATTGAGCGTCATGGCCGGCCCCCTTTGCGCAGAAGCAGTGCGATCAAGGCGAAGAGGCGATGGAATAGATAGTCGATCTGGTCCGCATCCGTCACCGCAATTTGTGCTTGTTCATGGTGCCGGATCAGGTGGCTGTTGCCGATTTCCGTGAGCTGCTTCGCATCGGCCTCCAGTCGCATCCTGAAATTCGGTTCGGGCGCAACCGCCTGCAAAATGATCTCCATGGAACGCCGCTTGTCCACATCCGCCAGCGACTTAAGGCGTTCCCAGGCGTCCCAGAGGCGCTCCAGCCCCTCACGACGGACCAGCGGATTGCGGTCCGTGAACTTCGCGCGGCATTCCTCTAGCATGACGTCCAGAAGACGATCTCCACTGTTGAATGTCGTGCGTCGCAGTTCATCACCAACGACTGAGGGCAGCACGCGCACGATCCGCCCGCTCGACTGCATCTCGTAAGCGAGGCCATTGCGCGCGAACAGGCGATTCATCGTGCTCCTGAACTCGTCTTGGCCCGACTCCTGGTTGAAAGTGAGGTGGTGGTGGCTAAAGAAGTCGTGGTACTTACCGGGAATGGGTTTGGCCACCGCGGCGTATACATATTCCACGAAGTCCAGGACCAGACCTGTGTCCGGTGCGAACGGCTCCGATTGCGTCATGAAGACGCCGTCCACTTCCTGGGTGACCTGCAACGGCCACGACAGTCCAGGCATTTCTCCCGCGACAGAGGCACCCAAGGCCGACCCATCACACCCGCAGACGGCGGGCCCGTCAGGGCACCGCTCGGGGAACCGAAAGCCAAACGCTCCGCTGTTGATCAGACTTTGCACGGTTGCCACGATCGCCGCCCACAACGCAGGCGAAATGACTTGTTCGACACGTGCGCGCACACCGAATTCCCGATCACTGAAGTAGTCACTCATTCAAGCCTTCCTTCCTGCACTGGCAAGGCATTGAGAGACTGCTCCAGAGCATCAATCGTCGCCAAAACCGTGTCGAAGGAAGGCGCCTCCCCGAATATCATTCCTGCCATGGCGTCGTAGTCCCTGCTCAGGGCTTCGCGCATCTGCATGGGAGGCACAAGGGTGAACGCTCCAGGCGCCGCGCTCTCGAGTCCCAGATCCGGTGAGCCAAAGAACAGGCTCGCATGCCGGGCGCAGTCCAACGCCAGCGCACGATCAGCGGACCATTCTTTCGCTGCTGCATCGGCCAGCAGCAGATGCAGGTCATAGTAGTGACGAGAAACCCGCTGACCTTGTTGCCGCAGCACGCCACGACGCTCATACCATTGACGCAACCCGTGCAGGATCACCACTTTGTCCCAGAAGGTTCGTTCTGGCTTGACGGTCGTGACGTTGGCCACTTTCAAGTCAATATCCACCACGTCATGCGCAATGAAAGGCGTCACGCAGGCTGCAACGTGAGGGTCGATGGCTGATTTGGCGCCAGCCTCGATCTTCACGGCCCCTCGAACGTAGTCGCCTGCAGCGCTTGTGACAGTGGGATACCAGAAGAGCAGGGTTTGCTGGTCCGCGTCATCTGGATCCGCTTCAACCTTGAACTTGGCGTCGGGAACGACGGCTTGCGCAATCGACGCGAACTCGCCTTGCAGGCTGCCCATGATGTAGTCGCGGCACGATCGCCGGATCGCTTCCAGCCGCAGCCGCCGCTGCTTTCCGCTGAGGCCATCCAGGTCGTTCGCTTCCATGGGCTGCCCAAGATCTTCCCGTGCGACCGTAATGTCGATGTCCTCGGAGAACCGTGAGATTAGTCCGAAGGCTTTGGACAGCGACGTGCCGCCCTTGAACAGAAGGCGCGGGCCGCCAGGCTTAAGACCATTGAACAGCGCATCCAGCGTCCAGCACACCCAGAAATCCTTTTCGACGTTCTGCACCGTAGTGCCCAGCCGCCCGGCAGTCGTCAGGAACAAGCCGCGGCGATCTTCGTCTGTCGCCTCGATCACGAGGTTGAAGGCGAGGTTCATCGGTGCGTCTCCGCGGCATGGCGTCCGAGCCGCAGGCCGCCTTGGGTATGTCGCCCCACGCCGCTCGCCTGAGACATCCCCGCCTGTGGTTCGCACCCTGGCAGCTCACGCACCACTGCCTGCATCCAGATCGGAAGGGTACTGAAACCTTCCAACAGGTCTTGCCGGATGGCCTCACCATGCTCCGGGTCGGAAACGATCCGACCAAGCTTGCCCATGATCAGCTCGTGGTCGGCAACCATCACGTCCTTGAGCCAATGCAGTGCCTGTACGACCCTCATAGCGGGACGGCCGGCCCAATACAGGCGGCTTGGGGCTGTTTGCTTGAACTCGATCATGAGGTTGTCCAGCTTGACGGACTTGCGGCGCGCATCCGTGTGGATCGTCACACGTGCGGGCACCGCATCGGTCAACCCCAGATCGTTCGCAGCGGTCATACCGTCGACCAGCAGGCGCAGTTGGTCGCGGCGCGCGATGGCCTCAATCACAGCCCGGTAGTCCGGGGAGTTCGGGCGGTGGGCCAGCTTGTTCAGAGTCGGCTTATCGTACAAGCCTCTGTCGATCCGGCGCAGTTCACCGGCCATGACCAATCGCTGCAACATCTTGTCCACAGCATCGCGCGTGGCGAGGTGCGCGAAGTCCGTGGGAACCCATACGCGCGTGCTACCGCCGTCGTCAATGAGCTGAGCAATCTGGTTCCTGAGGCCTGACATTTGTCCGATTTTTGTATACTTTTTTCGGACAATCGTCCGAAAAACAACATCAATTTTCGGACATGATACCCTCCCTCGGTGCAAGAAGTCAGACGCGTGTAGAAAAAATCCCACACGACACTGCCCCTCCCTGCCCCTTGCAGGGTCATAGATCAGCTCCGTCACTGTAGCGATCACGTCACCCGGCAGGTCGGACTCAATGTCCGCACGAACGCGCTGGACGACTGGTCCCTTGGCTACGGTGCCATGACCATGGTTGACGGAACCGGAGCCCGCCCCCGCGCCACCTTCGACAACCCCACCGCTACCGCATCCGGTATGGCGGCAGGATCATCGTCCGGTTGACCAGCACGTTGAACATATAGCCTGGCCGGATGCTCAGCGTGGGCTGGATGTCCAGGTTCCGGTTGAGCACATTGGTGCCGACATTGTTGAGCCCCTCGGCCATCGCTGCCGCGGCCTGCTGGCTGGCGCTCGGCGTCGTCAGGGCGTTGGCGTTCTGCGGCTGGCTGAGCTGAGCGCCAACGCCCAGCAGACTCATCAGAATGGCACTGCCGAAGACGCGCATGTGGTGGTTGTCCACCTGGTCGTGGAATCCAGCCTGCCCCTCGCCATCAGTGCCTGCCATGCCCTTGAGGTCAATCATCGCGCCATTGGGGAAGATCAACCGATTCCAGGCCACGAGCACGCGGCTTTGGCCATAGGCCACCTGGCTGCTGTACTCGCCGATCAGGCGAGTACCCTGCGGAATCAATACCACGCCGGGATCGAGGCTGTCATAGACCGTCTGCCGCACCTGAGCGGTGATGCTGCCGGGAAGATCGCTGTCGATTCCGGTCAGCATGACCGCGGGGATTACGGAGCCCGCGAACAACTCATCGTGACCGATCGGCGGCCGCACGGCGGCAGGCAAGTATCCGTTGTCCACCTTGGAAGCCGCAGCATCAAGGAACGCGGCATCGGCCTGCTGTGGTGATTGTGGCGCGGCGCCTGACTGTTGCGTCCCGGCCAGCGCCTTTTGCAGCGCGGCGTTGGCATTGCCAAGGTCCTGCGGCACGGCAGCCGCGGCGAGCTGGCGCAGGTCGTCCGCCTTGTCGATCTGCGGCAGCCGCTGCGCGCCAAGCGCCGGCGAGCCCTCGGGGGCCGTCTTGGACAACTTGGCACTCTGCTCGGCCAGCACGGCGCCTTCCAGGCCCTTGTAGTGCTGCTCGACCAGCCACTGGTGGTATTTCTGGGCTGCAGTCAGTTGCCGTGTGTTGCCGCTGGCCGCCAGTGCCGCGTTGTTTCCGCTCAACGCCGCCCCCGGCCCGCTTGCCTTGGCCTCTGGCTGGCTGGCCGCGCTCGCCGCCGGTGCAGCAGCGCCCACCAGTCTCTCTGCGGCGCGTTGCATGGCCGAGACGTCGGGCGACGTCTGCCCGACCATCTGGCTCTGGCCATCGCCTTCGTCCGGGCCCGAAGGCTTGTTCGCCGCGGTCATGATCCCGATCACCATGCCACCGGCCACGGCCCCTCCAGCGATGAAGGCAACCCTCTTGAAATTCCTGCTCAGACGGGCGCCGCCCGCCACTGGCGTGCTGCGGATGCTCAACCCATTGCGGCCCTTGGCCGTGCCACCGTCGACGTCCTGCGCCAGCAGCGTCGCATCGGCCTGCGTTGGGGCGAAATCGTCCGGCCCGGACTCCTGATTCTGGCTCATCGCGTCAACCTTCACCGGGACCAGAAACCGGCGGTCGGCTGCGCGTGACGGCAGGTCACGCTGTGCGAGCCCTTGCCAACCCCGACCACGAGCTTGAACTTTTGCGGCAGGCCGTCGATGATGAAATAGCCGTGCACCAGCCGACTGTTCATCAGCTCGGTGTCGTCGTTGCTGACGTTGAACACCGCCGGCGCATCGGTGTACTTCATCCCTTCGGGCATCTGCAGGTAGGTGTGACCGCTGCCGGCGAACACCCGCACCGGCATCAGGTCACTGCTCTCTTGGTCAGCATGCCCGTCACCGAGCTGGCAGGTGTAGTTGAAGTCCAGGGTCGAGGGATCGACCTGCCCGAGTGGGGCAACCACCGCGTCCTTGTTCGCCGCATCCGCGGCGCGTTGTCGCATGGCCTGGTTCTGCATGTTGATGACGAGCTGCTGCGGGTCGTAGAACCCGATCTGCGGCACGTAGGTCTGCGCGTCGCTGACCAGGGTCATGTAGTAGACGCGCCCCGCGTCAGTGGTCACGGCGAGGTTGGTGGTCAGTCCATCGGCCGTCGGCTTGATGACCACAACCGGTGTCTGTCCTGCATCGGCGGTCTGCACCAGCCAGCGCACGCTGTCGCCAATACTCAGATTGGTGACGTGCTCGCCGGGCAACAGGTTGATGAGACAAATGTGCAGCGGGGCGCAAGTAATGGTCGGTTGGCTCTGACCGTAGGCGTACATCACCTCCCCATTCGTGCCAACCATGCTCGGCGCATTGCCGGTCTGCAACCAAGTCTGCGCTGCAGCGGACGTCGCCCGCCACGACAGAGGAATCGGCTCCTTCAAATCGTAGATCTGGCGACTGGTCTGCTGGGAGACAGCCGGCTGGGCTCCCGCCTCGGGCTGCGAACCGCCGGCGGCCGGCGTGCCTGCGCAGGCGCTGCTCGCAGCCACGGAGATGGCCAGGGCGATGATGGTCTTGGCGAAGCGCATGTCATTGCTCCTCATGGGAACTGATGGAATGGACGAGGTCCGGCTGTAGCGACCACGAGCGAACGCTCAGGCCCGCCATAAGCAGGGGTAGGTCGGCGCCATGGGCACGCCGCCGCATCACGAGGCCCCGCCAACGATCGACGTCCAGGTGACGTTCCTGATGAACAGTCCCAGAGGGTTGTCGAGCATGACCTGCGTACTCTCGGCGAGTTTGGGATCGACACCCGTGGTGATGTTGGCCCGCCAGTGCTCGATGGGCTTGGGCTGCCCACCCACAAAGCGCCGCTCGTCCCATCCGACCTGCCAGGTGTCCTGGCTGATCGGCAGCACGCTGGTGATAGTGACGTTGATCGTGAAGTCGCCGAACGGCGGATGTGCGGCGTAGTAGCCGTTGAGGTAGCTTGCTGCGCCCACCGCCGCCATGGCGTAGACCTTGGCGATCAGGGCCTTCTGCGCCACTGCGTCCGGCACGACGGTCCGCGCCGTCCAGACCCAGTTCGCCACCTGCGCTTCGATGATCCGCTGATTGACCGCGCTGCCTCCCGCGGGCCGGGCCATGGCGACCGGATCACCCATCTTGTCGAGGCCCACGACGAAGGGCTCGATCTTGCTCTGCCCACCGACGTAGGCGATGCCGGCCACGGCAAGCGCCGCCACGCCGAGACTGCCGAACGCGGCCAAGCGCCAGTTCCTCGCCCGGGACAGCGCGTCGCCATAGCGCTCATCCCATTCGCGCTGGGCGTTCAGGTAGGGGTTGGCATCCGCCATTCGGGTCTCCAGAGGGAAGCGCCTCGCATCGGCGCCCTACCCTGTCTCTGCGGAGCGGGCCCATGCGGCGACGGCCCGGTCGCGAAGCGGCTCAGCGCCGTCGTTCGATCGCGACAGCGCCCGCGGCCGACAGCGCGAAGCACACACCCCAGACCAAAGTTGCCGCCGCTGGAAAATCCTTCACCCACAGGGCGGCGAACCACACGGCGTTGACGACCTGCAGGGCCACGATCATCAAACCCTCGCGATCGTTTCGAGCAGCCCAACGCAGTTGCTCGGCGACGGCGTCGATCACCTCCTCGCGCAGGCGGTTCCGAGTCCCCACCTCAGTGACCCTCGTGGTGGCTCAGGCGGATCTGGATGCCGCCACCTCCGCCCTCATGGCGCGCGATATCGTCCTTCTTGTCAATCAGGTTCATGGTCTGATCCTTGAGGACGTCGAGAGGATTGCGACCCTTGTCCTGCTCAGACGATGCGCCTGCAGTACCCGGCGCTCCTCGCGCCTGCGCGGACGGATCACCCAGTGCGTCGATCGGCCCCTTGGGCGCGACCGATGGTCCCGCCGCTGAATCGGGCTCTGGCGAGGAGGACGCACCATCGCCCGAGCCCGAGGGCGCGCTGGACGCTTCGGTGGCAGCCCCGCCTTGCGCCACTGCTTGCGCGGCCTGTTCCGCACGGGCGGTTGAGGGCGATGACGGAACACCCGCGGACGGCCTCGTCACGGATCCCGCTGCACCGGGGATCACCCCACTAATGCCGCCCGCGACGCCGGGCCGGGATGCAGCGCCGGACGTGGCACCCAACGCGGCGAGCCGGTCCACACCGGAGACCCCACCGACGGCAGCACCGCCCCCGGGCGAGCCGGCCGTGCCCGCGCCGACGCGATCAGCGAGTCTTTGCAGGCCGCCAACGCCGGCCGCGTAGCCCGCCAGGCCAGCGACCCCGGCCGCGGCAACTCCACCGGCGACGGCCGCAGCCCCGCCGGCGACGTTGCCCAGGCTCATGTTGGGAGAGCCGTTCATCAGGCTGCCTGCCAGCCCCGGCGCCTGCATCCCGATCACACCGTAGATCAGCATGCTGACACCGACCGTGAGCAGATCGGTCGGCGGGATCCCGCTGTTCGAGGCGATGTAGTTGTTGATGTAGGCCAGTTCGTTGTTGATCAGACTCTGCCCGAGTCCGATGATGGCGTAAATCATCAGCAGCTTGATCCCGACGCTCACCAGATAG
>DAIAZB010000215.1 GCA_027443745.1 Thiomonas sp.
TATGCACATCCGTCGTTACCTCCATGTCTCGCTCGTCGCCGCCGTGCTGGTGATCGCGCTCAAGATGCTGGCCTACAAGCTCACCGGCTCGGTGGGTTTTTTGTCGGATGCGATGGAGTCGATGGTGAATGTGGTGGCCGCGGGCTTCGCGCTGCTCATGGTCAGCATCGCCGGTCGTCCGCCGGATGCCGACCATCCCTACGGTCACTCCAAGGCGGAGTATTTCTCCAGCGGCATCGAGGGCCTGCTCATCGGTGTGGCCGCGGCGCTCATCATCGTCGAGGCCGCGCAGCGGCTGTTGGCGCCTCGGCCGGTGGAGTCGGTGCCGGCAGGCGTGGCGCTCATCGCCCTGGCCAGCGCCATCAATGCCGGCGTGGCGTGGTGGATGCTCAAGGGTGCGAAGCGCTTGCGCTCCATCGCGCTGGAAGCGGACGGCCGCCATCTGCTCACCGACGTGTGGACCAGCGTCGGCGTCATCGTCGGCGTGGTGCTGGTCCCCATCACCGGCTGGCTCTGGCTCGACCCGGTGATCGGCATTGCCGTGGCCTTGCACATCCTGCGCGAGGCCTACAGCCTGATGGCGCGCTCGGTGGACGGGCTGATGGACAAATCCCTGCCCGACGACGATCTGGTCACGGTGGAGCAGGTGCTGGTGCGCTACCGCAGCAGGGAAATGCGCTTTGACCATGTACGCACCCGCCGCGCCGGTACCCGCCGCTTCGTCAGCATGCATCTGCACATGCCCGCGCAGTGGACGCTGGGCCACGCCGCGCATTGCCGGCTGACGGTGGAAAAGGCGCTGATGGATGCCATTCCCGGCATTGGCGTCACGATTGAAACCCTGCCGCAGGACGAGGAAACCCACCAGGAGGAATGCGGCCCACCCGACGCCTCCGCCCAACTGCCAGAATGACGCGTCAGCGTCATGGCCAGCCGCGCCAGCGGCACACACCCGGGATGTCCCTGGCTGCAACCGCACCAAGCTGCGGCGACGAGCCGGCGGCCAAGCCCCGGAGCCGCGACGACAGACCCCCCAACCGGGGCTGCGCGGGGGCGCGGGCTGCGCTAAATTCGAGCCAGGGTTGACGCACACCCGCCGCCACACAGCCCTGGCGACAGCCCCATCGCGCGCCCATCTCGAGCGCCCCACCGCTGCACCCGCCCCCTGCCCCGGAGTCCACCATGCAACTCAGCAGCCAGTCTTTCCAGGACCAGCAAGCCATTCCGATCCAGTTCGCCTTCTGCAAACCGTCCTCCGTGGGCCATGTGGCCCTGTCGGACAACTGCAACCCCCAGCTGGCCTGGAGCGAGGTTCCTGCCGGCACGCAAAGCTTCGTGCTCATCAGCCACGATCCGGACGTCCCGAGTCGCGCCGACGATGTCAACCTCGATGGCCGCACCGTGCCCGCCGACTTGCCGCGCGTGGATTTTTTCCATTGGGTGCTGGTCGACATCCCGCGGGACTGGCGCGCCATTGCCGAAGGCGCCATGAGCGCCGGCGTGACCCCGCACGGCAAGCCGCCATTGGCTGGATCCGTGCCGCGCCACGGCATCAACGATTACACCGCCTGGTTCCAGGGCGACCAGGACATGGCCGGGCTGTACTACGGCTACGACGGCCCCTGCCCGCCGTGGAACGATGCGCTGCTGCACCACTACATGTTCACGCTCCACGCGCTCGACGTTGCGCATTGCGCGGTGGACGGCGCGTTCACCGGTCAGCAGGTGCGTGCCGCCATCGCCGGCCATGTGCTGGCGCAAGCCAGCATCTGCGGCACCTACACCCTCAACCCGGCTTTGCTGCATGCGGCCTGAAGGCTGGCTGGAACCGGGGGCCGGGCCCTAAACTTCGCCCCTGCGCCCAGCAACGCCGTCAACCAGCCCACTGCCATGACCCCGAACAGCATCAGCCCGAAGAAGCCGCTCAACGTGCAATGGCAGGGACTCATCGGCATCGGCGTCGGCGTTCTGGTGCTGATCATCATCCTGGGCCTGCTGCGCTGGCGCCGCGATGGCTTGCCGGTGGACCCCGCGGAGTTGGAGATGAGCGCCTCCACGCCTTGCATGGTGCAGGCCATCGACGCCGCCACCGTGGGCGGCAAGCCCATCACTTACAGCCAACTCGACAAGCTCAAGGCCCAGTGCGGGCAATGAGCTTGTCCCGCCCCCGCCGACGCCCTTACTTTTTGCCCTTGATGCTGTCGATGTAGTCGGCGATGACGGCAACCTGGTCCTCAGGAATGGGCGCCTTGAAGGCGTTCTTCATCTTGTTGACCTCCACCAGCCAGGCGGCCTTGCCCAGATCGGGCTGGTTCATCACCATGCCGACCGAATGGCACATCAGGCAGTAGCTGTTGGCGGCCTTGGCGCCGGCCGAGTCGCCCGGAAACACGCGTGTGCTTTCGGGCAACTTGACGCTGGTGCTCTTGAGGGTGACGGCCTGGGCCGGGCTGGTCAGCAGCAGGGCCGTTGCGGCGAATGCGGCAAGCGCCAGGCCGAGTGCTGTGATGCGTTGTGTGTCGTTCATGCGGGTCTCCTCGTTCAAACAGCCATCACGGTGGTGGTTTCCACCACGTTGCGCATGAAGCCGCCCGGGTTCCAGTTCGGCGTCATGGGCTGCTGCAGGCCGTCGCTATTGGTGCAGCGGGCCATCAGCGTTTGCGCGCCCTTGTCCAGCTTCACATGCGTGGTCCATTGGCGGAAGCTGTATTTGCCGTAGTCCCTGCCGAGTTGGGTCGGCATCCAGGTCTTGCCGCCGTCGATCGACAACTCCACCATCTTCACCCCGGTGTCGCCACCGAAGGCGATGCCGCGCACCAGTTCGGGCCGTCCCGCCGGAACCTTCGCGCCAGTCGTGAGATTGGTGACGAAGGACCGCGGCACCATTTTGTTGATGGGCACGAACTTCACGTCCTTCTCGCCCGGCGTCATGTTCGCCTGCGGCCAGTTGTCGGGAATGGTGTAGGCCGGGTGCATCCAGAAATTGGTGTCCTCGTGGTCGAGCACGGTCACGTGCTGCAGCATCTTGGTCCAGTATGTGGCGTACCAGCCGGGGACGATGAGGCGGAACGGAAAGCCGTTGAGCAGCGGCAGCGACTGGCCGTTCATCTCCCAGGCGATCATCACTTCGCCGTCGCGGGCATGGTCCACGTTGAGGGATTTCTTCAGGTTCGGCGCCGTGGCAATCACCGGCCGCTCAGAGCCCTCGAACTGCACCTGGACCGCGCCGGGCTTGACACCGGCCTCGTCGAGCACGTCCTTCAACCGCACACCCACCCAGCGGGCGTTGCCCATCGCGCCGTTGCTCCACTCGCCGCCGGCCACGCGCGGCTGGAAGTAACCGCGTGAGTTGCCGGAACACTGGTTCACGGCCGCCAGTTCCACATGCTTGAACTTGCGCATGAGGTCGAACACGGTGAATTTGAGTTCCTTGTTCACATGCCCGCCGATGGTCACGGTATGGGTCTTGGGGTCCATGTGCGTCGGAATGTCGGCCCAGTGCCAGCGCACGTAAAACTCGTTGACCGGGGTGAACACCCCCTTGTCATAGACCGAGAATGGCGTTTCCAGCAACGGCGGACGGGTGCGTTGCAAAATCATCGTGCCCTTTTGCGGGAAGGCATGGGTGAGCCTTCGCTCATCGGGCCCGCCGGGCAGCGGCAGTTTGACCATGTCGGCGGCCAGGGCACTGCGTGCGAGCAGCGCCGAGCCCAGACCGAGCGCGCCAGCCTGCAGCAACTGCCGCCGCACAATGGTGTCGATGTCGGGTTTCTTGAATGTCATGATGAATGCCTCCTCCGGGGTCTCTCGGCCACTGCTGGCCTGGAATCCGCCCAACGTGGCGGATCAATCCATTTCAGGTTGTTTCATGGCCGAACACAAAC
>DAIAZB010000216.1 GCA_027443745.1 Thiomonas sp.
GTGTTTCAGCCGCTGTCCACCGGCGTGACATTCGCCCTGACGGAAAAGGCGCCGAAAGACAAGATCCCGCTGATCACCGCTGGTTACGGCCGCTCCGAGTCGCAGGATGGCGCGGTGTTCAAGTGGAACTACCCGCTGCTGGGCAGTTACTGGACGGCGGCCGACATCATCATGCAGGACATCATCAAACGCGAAGGCGGCGCGGCGAAGCTCAAAGGGAAGAAAATCGCCCTCGTCTATCACGACTCGCCCTATGGCAAAGAGCCCATCGCGATGCTCGAAGAGCGTGCCAAGATGCACGGTTTCACGCTGGACAAGTTGCCGGTGACCGCGCCCGGCGTGGAGCAGAAAGCCACCTGGCTGCAGGTGCGCCGCGACCGCCCGGACTATGTGCTGCTGTGGGGCTGGGGAGTGATGAACTCGACGGCCTTGAAGGAAGCCATTGCCACCGCATACCCGCTGGACCATATGTACGGCGTGTGGTGGTCGGGAGCCGAGCCTGACGTGAAAGACGTCGGCGCCGACGCCAAGGGCTACCGCGCGCTGGCGATGCAATACGGCTCTGGCATCGGCCGGGTGCAACAAGACATCCTCAAGCAGGTGTATGACAAAAACCAGGGCACGGGTCCGCGCGACACGGTGGGCCAGGTGCTCTACAACCGCGGCGTGTACTCTGCCATTCTCGCGGTCGAGGGCGTGCGCCGCGCGCAGGAGCAGTACGGCAAGAAGCCCATGAGCGGTGAGCAGGTGCGCTGGGGCCTGGAAAACCTCGACCTGAACGAAGCCGCGCTCAAGCGCCTGGGCGTGGACGGCCAGTTGCGCACCCTGCGCACCACCTGCGAGAACCACCTGGGTTCGAGCTGGGCACGTGTGCAGACCTGGGATGGCGCCAAGTGGGTGATGTCGCCCGAGTGGTACGACGCCGACATGCAGATCATCAAACCGATGGTGCAGCAGGCGGCGGCCAAGTACGCGAAGGAGCGCGACATCACGCCGCGCGACTGCGCCAGGGAAGCTTCGGGCGCCTGAACACACCAACCCTGCCAGGCCTGAACAGGCCACTTGTCGACACGACTGAAGCGGCTGCCGAGACAGGCCCCGGCAGCCGCTTCAGTCGTGTCTCAACATCGGCTCCTGCCGGCCTCCACTTTTTCCAGTCTGCCATGACACCGACTCTCACCGGCACACCACAGCCCCTGGCCGCGCAGGCCGCCTTATTGCAGGTCAACGGGATCGAAGTCATCTACAACCACGTCATCCTGGTGCTCAAAGGCGTGTCACTGAGCGTGCCCGCCGGGCGCATCGTCGCCCTGCTGGGCGGCAACGGTGCAGGAAAAACCACCACCTTGCGCGCCATCTCCTGCCTGCTGCGCGCCGAACGTGGGCAGGTCACCCAAGGCAGCATCCACTTCGACGGCCAGCGCATCGACCAGGACGATGCCGCGGCGCTGGTCCGGCGTGGTGTGGTGCAAGTGATGGAGGGCCGGCATTGCTTCGCCCATCTGAGCGTCGAGGACAACCTTCTGGCCGGCGCCTACACCCGGCGCGACGGCCGGGTCGCCATTCAAAACTCGCTGGAGAAGGTCTATACCTTTTTCCCGCGACTCAAAACCCGCCGACGCACGCAAGCGGCTTACACCTCCGGTGGGGAACAGCAGATGTGCGCGATCGGTCGCGCGCTCATGGCCAGCCCGAAGCTGATTCTGCTGGATGAGCCGTCGATGGGACTGGCGCCACAAGTCGTGGATGAGGTTTTCGGCATCGTGCGCGAACTCAACCGGCACGAGGGCACGACCTTCGTGCTGGCTGAGCAGAACACGCGGATGGCCTTGCGCTACGCCGACCACGGCTACATCCTGGAGAACGGTCGCGTCGTGCTTGACGGCACGGCCTCGGCCCTGGCCGAGAACGGCGACGTTCGCGAGTTCTACCTCGGCCTTTCCGACAAGGACAAGAGATCCTTCCGCGACGTGCGCAGCTACCGCCGACGCAAACGCTGGTTGAGTTAGGCGGCGCACGCCACATGGGTCGTGACTTTGCATCCGCCCCAACACCGATTGCGCGCCAATGCTTCGCCACACGCCCGCACTCAACCCCGTTCAACCGCATCAATTCCCCATGCAGATGGACCATCCCGACGCCAGTTTCAACACCATGCAAGCAGCGCCTTACGACACACTGGAAACACGCAGTCCACAGGCGCGAGCCGCAGACTTCTGGTCCACGCTGCCGCGCATCGTGGC
>DAIAZB010000217.1 GCA_027443745.1 Thiomonas sp.
CACCTATGTGGTTCCGTCGATGGAGGCCCTGAAAAAGGAAGGTGAGGCGGGGCGGCGGAAAATTACGCAATACACGCGCTATTTCACGCTATTTTTGGCCATTTTCCAGTCTCTTGGAATTTCTGTTGCGCTCAGCGCAACACAAGGCCTGGTTCTAGATCCAGGGCTCGGATTCAAGTTGACGGCTGTTGTTAGTTTGACTGCTGGCACAATGTTTTTGATGTGGCTTGGTGAGCAAATCACTGAGCGCGGTCTCGGTAATGGTATATCCATAATTATATTTGCCGGTATTGCGTCCGGTTTGCCAACAGCTCTTGGCGGTCTATTGGAGTTGGTGCGTACTGGAGCCATGAGTATTCTGGTTTCCATTTTCGTGCTGGCCATCGTAATCGCCGTGACTTATTTCGTGGTCTTTGTCGAGCGTGGCCAGCGAAAAATTCTTGTTAATTACGCGCGCCGTCAAGTCGGAAATAAGGTGTATGGTGGGCAATCCTCTCATCTACCTTTGAAGTTAAACATGTCTGGCGTGATTCCCCCAATTTTCGCTTCATCGATCATCTTGCTGCCTGCCACGATCGTTAGTTGGTTCGGCTCGGGCCGTGGCATGAGTTGGCTCAAGGACGCGGCTGCTTTGCTCTCGCCCGGTCAACCTATTTATGTTGCACTGTACGCGGGCGCAATCATTTTTTTCTGCTTCTTTTATACCGCCTTGGTATTTAATAGCCGCGAGACTGCAGACAATTTGAAAAAGAGTGGTGCCTTCATTCCTGGTATTCGGCCTGGGGAGCAAACGGCTCGCCATATCGACAAGATTCTGATGCGCCTAACTCTGGCTGGCGCGCTCTACATCACATTGGTTTGTTTGCTGCCTGAATTTCTGGTTTTGAAATACAATGTGCCTTTTAACTTTGGCGGTACGTCCTTGCTGATTATTGTGGTTGTGACCATGGATTTCATGGCGCAAGTGCAGGCTTATGCGATGTCGCATCAATACGATGCCTTGCTCAAGCGTGCCAATTTCAAAAGCGGCATGACCCTGCGTTGAGCCAACACGAATCTATGTCCAAGGACGATGCAATTCAGATGCAGGGCGAGATTCTCGAAAATCTCCCCAACGCCACTTTTAGGGTTAAACTAGAGAATGGGCATGTAGTATTGGGTCATATATCCGGTAAAATGCGTATGCACTATATTCGTATTTTGCCGGGCGATAAAGTAACTGTTGAACTAACGCCTTACGATTTGACGCGGGCACGGATCGTATTCCGGGCAAAATAAAAGAGGTAAATCATGAAAGTTGGTGCGTCCATTAAAAAAATGTGCAGAAATTGCAAAATCATTCGCCGCAAGGGTGTGGTGCGCGTGATTTGTACTGATCCACGCCACAAGCAGCGCCAGGGTTGATCGGCGGAATCTGAATCGAGGAATCAAATGGCTCGTATTGCTGGTATCAACATTCCACCGCATCAGCACGCCGAAATCGGCTTGACTGCAATCTACGGCATTGGCCGCACCACGGCTCGCAAAATCTGTGAAGCGGCTGGTCTCGCTTATTCAACCAAGGTGAAGGACATCACCGACGCTGAGCTCGAGAAGGTTCGCGAGCAAGTCGGTCAATACGTCATCGAAGGCGATTTGCGTCGCGAAATGTCGATCAACATCAAGCGCCTGATGGACTTGGGCTGCTACCGTGGCATGCGTCACCGTCGTGGCTTGCCGGTCCGTGGTCAGCGTACCCGCACCAATGCGCGCACCCGCAAGGGCCCGCGCAAGGGTGGCGTCGCACTGAAGAAATAAAGACACAAGGACTCTGTCATGGCTAAAGCTCCCAACCAGGCTTCCGCACAGCGCGCACGGAAGAAGGTTCGCAAGAATGTTGCGGACGGCATTGCGCATGTGCATGCTTCGTTCAACAACACCATCATCACGATCACTGACCGTATGGGCAATGCCTTGTCATGGGCATCCTCCGGCGGACAGGGTTTCAAGGGTTCACGCAAATCCACACCGTTTGCCGCGCAGGTCGCTGCAGAGAACGCTGGCCGCCAGGCCATCGAGTGCGGCATCAAGCAACTCGAGGTTCGCATCAAGGGCCCAGGTCCAGGTCGCGAGTCGGCAGTGCGTGCGCTCAATGGCCTTGGCATCAAGGTCATTCAGATTGCCGACGTGACCCCGGTGCCGCATAACGGATGCCGCCCGCCGAAGCGTCGCCGCATCTGATTGCAGTTCTGCAAGGCGAAGAACACCTATTTGACAATCCTCGCCGGGTCGCAACCGATACATTCGGATCTCCACGCAGCGTCCAGCTGCAAAGCCCACTGCTTGAGCCCTCAGGGTTCAAGCTCCCGCAGCTGCGTGTTGCGGCAGTCAATCGAAAGGAATAGCAAGTGGCACGTTATCTCGGCCCCAAGGCCAAACTCTCCCGCCGTGAAGGCTCAGACCTCTTTCTGAAGAGCGCGCGTCGCGGTATCGAATCCAAAGCCAAGTTCGATACCAAGCCCGGCCAGCATGGCCGTACCTCGGGCGCGCGTCAGTCTGACTATGCCACTCAACTGCGTGAGAAGCAAAAAGTCAAGCGCATGTATGGCATGCTGGAAAAGCAATTTCACCGTACCTACGAGAAGGCGCTGGGCATGCGTGGCAACACGGGTGTCAACCTGCTGACACTGTTGGAGTCACGGCTGGACACGGTTGTCTATCGCATGGGTTTTGCGTCCACACGCGCCGAGGCGCGCCAACTGGTGGGTCATCGCAGCATCATGGTTGACGGCCGATTGCTGGACATCCCTTCGGCGCGTGTCATGCCTGGCCAGACAGTGGCTGTGCGCGAAAAGGCCAAGAAGCAGCTACGTGTCATGGATGCATTGAAGCTGGCCGAAGGCAACGGTTTCCCCGCCTGGGTTTCGGTCGACACCAGCAAGATGGAAGCGGTGTTCAAGAAAATGCCGGACCGTGACGAATTCGCCAATGACATCAACGAGTCGCTAATCGTCGAACTGTATTCACGTTGAGGTGCAATCGTTTGGTTGATGCCAGGCTGCACAGTGGCCTGGCATCAACCAAAGTCAAACGGGGCCGTTGATGCCCCTTCGCTTTTTTGCCTATCCCTCAGCCATCAGCCTTATCCGCGTAACGAGCGGAGGGTCTTGAAAGGACATTCATGCAAACCGCTTTGCTTCGCCCCAAATCCATCCAAGTCGAGGCTTTGGGCCCTCTGCGTGCCAAGGTCACGCTCGAGCCATTCGAGCGTGGTTACGGCCATACCCTTGGGAACGCCCTGCGGCGTGTGCTGCTATCGTCTCTGGTCGGTTATGCGCCGACAGAGGTGAGTATCAACGGCGTGCTGCATGAGTATTCCGTGGTCGATGGCCTGCAGGAAGATGTGATCGGCGTACTGCTCAACCTCAAGGGCGTGGTGTTCAAGTTGCACAACCGCGACGAGGTCACGCTGTCATTGCGCAAGGAAGGCGAGGGCGTGGTGACCGCAGCCGATATCCAGACGCCGCACGACGTCGAAATTGTCAACCCGGAGCATGTGATTGCGCACTTGTCGCATCAAGGAAAGCTGGACATGCAGATCAAGGTCGAGAAGGGTCGTGGCTATGTGCCGGGCAACCTGCGTCGCTATGCCGATGAGGGTGGCAAGACCATTGGCCGTATCGTGCTCGATGCATCGTTCTCGCCGGTGCGGCGCGTGAGCTACGCGGTGGAAAACGCGCGTGTCGAACAGCGCACCGATCTGGACAAGCTGGTGATGGAAATCGAAACCAACGGTTCGACCAGTGCAGAAGAGGCCATTCGTACCTCGGCTCGCATTTTGGTTGAGCAGTTGTCGGTGTTTGCCAGCCTGGAGGGCGCCGAGAAGTCACTGGAGTCCGGTGGTTCCGCCAGCGCCCAGCAGTTCGATCCCATCCTGTTGCGTCCGGTCGACGACCTGGAGCTCACGGTGCGTTCGGCCAACTGTCTCAAGGCCGAGAACATCTATTACATCGGCGACCTGATCCAGCGTAGTGAAACCGAGCTGCTCAAAACGCCTAATCTGGGCCGCAAGTCGCTCAATGAAATCAAGGAAGTGCTGGCTGCACGCGGACTCACCCTCGGTATGAAGCTGGAGAGCTGGCCGCCCGCAGAGCTGGAAAATCGCGCCAACTGATTCGGCGCAATTGCCACCGGGACGGGCTTCGCGGGCCGATCCCGTTCGCTTCTTACCGCAGTTTCGCCCAACCATCGGGTACGCAACTGCACTGTGCAAGGCCAGTACCTGATCCGGCTGGCTCATCAACATAACGAAAGGAAAGCACCATGCGTCACGGACACGGCCTGCGCAAACTCAACCGCACCTCCAGCCATCGGCTGGCCATGCTGCGCAATATGGCGAATTCGCTCATCGCCCACGAGGCTATCAAAACCACGCTGCCCAAGGCCAAGGAATTGCGCCGCGTCGTCGAGCCCCTCATCACCCTGGGCAAAAAGCCGACGCTTGCGAATCGCCGCCTGGCGTTCGACCGTCTGCGCGACCGCGATTCCGTGGTCAAGCTGTTCGGCGAACTCGGCGAGCGCTACAAGACCCGTCCGGGCGGCTACACCCGCATCCTGAAGTTCGGCAATCGTGTGGGCGATAACGCCCCCATGGCTTATGTCGAACTGGTGGACCGCCCCGACGTCGATGTGGCTGCCGACGCCAAGGCGGCCGAGTAATCGACTCGCTCCCTGCCTATTGGCGCTGAAGCGGCGCGATCTTGGGCACACACACCCGGCTTCGGTCTTTTCAAGGCCCAGCCGGGTGTGTCGTTTATGGGGCACCCTGTCTCGACGTCAGTGAACCGATCGCCATGCACGCGCACGCAGCACCGCTCCTGGTCGTCCCACCGGTTACCGACACCGCTCGGCTCGTGGTGCAAGACCTGGACAAGCGTTACGGGGACGAAGCCGTGGTGCACCATGTCAGCTTTCAGATCCTCCCTGGCGAGTGCTACGGCATCATCGGCCCCAACGGCGCCGGTAAGACCACCACCATCCGGCTTTGTCTGGGCTTGGCCACGCCCAATGCTGGCAGTGTGCGGCTCATGGGTCACGTCGTTCCGCAAGCAGCCCGCTTGGCACGCATGCGCGTTGGTGTGGTGACGCAGTACGACAGTCTCGATCCGGATTTCACGGTGGCTGAAAACCTGCGCATTTATGGCCGCTACTTTGGCCTGAGCGAGGTCGCCATGCGCCTGCGCATCAACGACTTGCTGGAATTTGCTGCACTGGAAGGCAAGGCCGATGCCAGGATCGCCGAACTGTCCGGTGGCATGAAGCGCCGTCTGAGCCTGGCGCGCGCGCTCATCCACGATCCCGACATCATTTTTCTCGACGAGCCCACGACCGGGCTGGATCCGCAGGCCCGCCACCTCATCTGGGACCGGCTCAAACGGCTTGTGGCGCAGGGCAAGTCCATTCTGCTCACCACACACTTCATGGACGAGGCCGAGCGACTGTGCCAGCGTCTGTTGGTGCTCGACCATGGCCGCAAGCTGGACGAGGATGCTCCACTCACGCTCATTGCCCGCCATGTCGAGCCCGAGGTGATTGAGATGTATGGCCCTCGCGTGGATGAAGCCCAGGATGTGCTGGCACATCAGGTCCAACGCCTGGAGCGCAGCGGTGATACCTTGTTTGCCTACACGCACGACGCCGTTCCTGTTCTGGCCGCCGTGCAGGGCTTGAGCCATGGCTTGCGTGTGCTGCATCGCTCGGCCAATCTGGAAGACGTGTTCCTCAAGCTCACCGGCCGGCAACTGCGCGACTGAGCTCGGCACTGCCGTCGCGGCACCATCACCCAACCACCGTCATGTCCGGCCCATCCACTTCACTGACCAGCACCAAGGCCGGTACCAAGCCGGCGCACGGTGCCGGCGTCGAGCCGGTCATGCCGCGCTGGCGTTTTTGGCCCGTATGGCGGCGCAACGCCCTGGTGTGGCGCAAACTGGCTCTGCCCAGCCTGCTCGGCAACATCGCCGAGCCGCTGCTCACGCTCGCCGCATTCGGCTGGGGTGTGGG
>DAIAZB010000218.1 GCA_027443745.1 Thiomonas sp.
GATCGATTACTACATGGGCGACCCGGGCACGATCAAGGCGCTGGGCCTGCAACTTATTGCCGGTTCCATGCCCGATGCTGACGACTATCAGGCCATCCCCAACAAGGCCTGGCTGCCGCCTTCCGCGCGTGTGCTGGTCAGCCGTGCCTTGGCGAATCGCTTGTGGCCGGGCGAGAGCCCGCTGGGCAAGATGTTCTGGACGGGGCCGTACCAGTACCGCGTGATCGGCGTGGTAGCGAACTTCATGGGTGCGGGTGCGAACGGCGGCGGCAAGGCAGAATGGTCGGCGTTCGTGCCCGCGGAGTCTGGCGGGCCGCTTTCCGGAACCTATCTGATCCGCGCGAGCCCGCAGGACCTGGAGCGCGTGATGACCGAAGCACGCAGCGCGGTGGCGAAAATAGCGCCGGACGTGGTGCTGGATCGCGAGAACAGCCAATCGATACCCGTCTTGCGCTCGGCAAACTTCGCCACCGACCGTGCGATGGCCGGCATGCTCATCGGCGTGATCGTGGCGCTGCTCGGTGTCACCGCGCTCGGTATCGTCGGCCTCGCCAGCTTCTGGGTGGCGCAGCGGCGCAAGCAGATCGGTGTCCGTCGTGCGATCGGCGCGACACGCGGCGACATCCTGCGTTACTTCCAGACCGAGAACTTCTTGATCGTCACGTTCGGCATCGCGCTGGGCATGTTGCTGGCCTACCTGCTCAACGCGGTGCTGATGAAGTTCTACGAGCTGCCGCACCTGCCGATGTACTACCTGCCGATCGGCGCGTTGGCGTTGTGGGCGCTGGGCCAGCTGGCTGTGCTCGGCCCGGCGTTGCGCGCAGCGCAGGTGCCGCCGGTGGTGGCGACGCGGTCGGTCTAGGGAGCGCCTTGCATGTCGGGATGGACGGCGATGGCGGGTTGGCTCGAGAAGGTTGCTGCGCCTTGGAGCGCCCTTCGGTCAGATGCCGGTTCGCAGCGGCGATCTGCAAACAGGGGACGATGAGATGTTCGCGTATTACCTGGAGCTGGCATTCCGCAGCCTGAGGCGAAGTCCCGGTCTGACGGCGCTGATGGTGCTGGCCATCGGCTTCGGCGTATCGGCGTGCATGACGACATGGTCCGTATTTCGCGCCGCCTCGGGCGACCCGATTCCATGGAAGTCATCGCAATTGTTCGTGCCGCAGATGGATCTCTGGTCGAGCTCTGCGCGCAGCGCCGACGGCGAGCCGCTGGATGCGCTCACCTATACCGATGCGCTTGCGTTGATGCGTGACCATCGCGCGGTGCGCCAATCGGCGATCTACGGGATTGCGCCCGCGGTGTTCCCGGCGCGCCCGGGTCAGCACCCGCTCACCCTGGGCGGCTATGCCGTCTTCGGTGAATTCTTTCGCATGCTCGACGTGCCGTTCCTGTATGGGCAGGGCTGGAGCGCCGCCGAGGACGCCGCCGCGGCGCCGGTGGTGGTGATCAGTCGCGCGCTCAACGACAAGGCGTTCGGCGGCGCCAACAGCATCGGCCGCAGCCTGAACGTTGCCGGCCACGATTACCGCGTGGTTGGCGTGGTCGACGACTGGAATCCGCAGCCGGCGTACTACGACGTATTCGGCACTGGCGGCTACACCCGCGAAGGACCGGCGCTGTTCGTCCCCTTCACGCGGGCGATCGCGGCGGGCCTCGAGAATGGCCGCACCGCCTGCGACGTGGAGCCCGCCTCGCCGGGTTTCGTCGGATTGCAGCGTTCGGATTGCGCGTGGATCACGTTCCTGGCCGAACTGGATACACCGGCGCAGGTGCGCGCCTACCGGCAGTACCTCGACGATTACGCGGCCGCGCAGCGTCGCGCCGGCCGCTTCCTGGGTCCACCGAACAACCGGCTGCGTGACCTGCCGGCCTTTCTCGCGGCCGAGCGGGTGGTGCCGGGCGACACGCGGGTATCGTTTTTGGTGGCGCTGGGCTTGCTGGTGGTTTGCCTGTTCAACACGGTTGGGTTGCTGCTGGCCAAGTTCCTCCGGCGCAGCGGCGAGATCGGCGTGCGCCGCGCGCTGGGTGCCGCGCGCGGCGCGATCTACGCGCAGTTCCTGACCGAGTCGGCCATGGTGGGGCTGGCCGGCGGCGCGCTTGGCCTGCTGCTGACGGGCCTGGGCGTGCTAGGCATCGGCGCGGTGCTGCAGCCGCGCCTCGCCGCGCTGGCCCCGCTGGATGCCCGCCTGCTGGTGTCCACCTTGGTCGTGGCGGTGCTCTGCACGGTGCTGGCCGGCTTGTACCCGTCGTTCCGCGCGGCGCGGGTGCAGCCCGCGTGGCAACTCAAGTCGGACTGACCGCGATGGCATGGCATCCGATCTTCCGCACCTGGAAACGGCACGCGTCCGGCATAACGCTGATCGTCCTGCAGATCGCCCTGACCTTGGCCATCGTGTGCAATGCGCTTTTCATCATCGGCCAGCGCATCGAGCGGATGCGGCGGCCGACCGGCGTGCAGGAGTCAGGGCTGATCCGCATTTCGCAGACCTGGCTGGACGCACCCGATGCCGGCACGCCAGCCGGCGTGGAGAAGCTCGACGCCATGCAACGCGCCGACCTCGAAGCATTGCGCCGGCTGCCAGACGTGACCGACGTCGCGGCCAGTGACAGCATGCCGCTGCAGGGGGCTATCTGGAGCGGCGACCTCCGACGCAGCGCCAACCAGGCCAGGGCGACGGGCCAGGCGGCGCTGTACTACGGCGACGCCCGCATGCTGCCGACGCTGGGTTTGCGACTGGTAGCCGGGCGCAATTTCAATCCTGACGAGATCGCCCACCATACGATCCGCAGTACCGAAACACCCGCGATATGCATCGTCAGTCGCCCGGTGGCCGACCAGTTGTTCCCGGCCGGCGACGCGCTCGGCAAGACGATCTACGTCAACCGGCATCCCATCACCATCATAGGCATCGTGGCACGACTGCAGACGCCCACGCTGGCCGAGTGGGGACGCGGCTGGGCCTACGATTCGATCCTGCTGCCGGTACGGCTCGACGGGGCTTCGGCCAGCTACGCGCTGCGGGTCAGGCCCGGGCACGAGCAGGCGGTGATGGGCGCCGCGCGCGATGCGCTGTTCGCGCTCGATCCGCTGCGCGACATGCCCGACACCTGGGGCGTGCAGAGCATGCGCGAGATCCGCTTCAAGGCCTATCGCGGCGACCGCGGCACGGTGATCGTGCTGGGCATCGTCTGCCTGATCCTGCTGGTGGTCACCGCCGCCGGCATCGTCGGCCTGACCAGCTTCTGGGTCGGGCAGCGCCGCCGGCAAATCGGAATCCGGCGCGCGCTCGGGGCACGCCAGATCGACATCCTGCGCCATTTCCAGGTCGAGAACCTGTTCATCGCCAGTATGGGCGCGACGTTGGGAATGCTGCTGGCCGTTGGCCTCAACCTCTGGCTGATGCACAACTACGCGCTGGGCCGATTGCCGTCGGCTTATGTGCTCGCTGGTGCCGCCACCATGCTGCTGCTCGGGCAAGGTGCAGTGCTCGTGCCGGCATGGCGCGCGTCCAGGGTGCCGCCGGTAGTAGCGACGCGCAGCGTATGAGTTTCGGGAGGGCATGAGCAATGTTCGGCTACTACCTTGATCTGGCATTGCGCAGCTTCGGGCGCAACAGGATGCTCACCGCGCTGATGATGCTGGCGATCGCGCTGGGAATAGGTACCAGCATGACCACGCTGACCGTGATGCACGTGCTGTCGGGCGACCCGATTCCGCAGAAGAGCGCACAGCTGTTCCGCGTGCGCATGAACGTGTTTCCCGACGACGCCTTCAAGCCAGGGGACAGGGTGCCGGATAACCTGACCCGCCGCGATGCCGAGGGGCTGCTGCGCGATGCGCGCGCTGACCGCCAGGCAATGATGTCGGGTGGGTCGTTGGTGGTCATCTCGGCGCAAGGCACCCCCCTCAATGTGGAGGCGCGCTACACCAGTGCCGACTTTTTTCCCATGTTCAACGTGCCGCTGCGCTACGGCCAGGCGTGGAGCCGTGACGACGATGCGAGCCATGCGCACGTGGTCGTAATCTCGGGAGCGCTGAACGAGCAACTTTTCGGCGGCGTGGACAGTGTGGGCAAGAATCTCCGGGTGGGGGACCAATCGCTGCGTGTCATCGGTGTAGTGGGCAACTGGGACATGAATCCACGCTTCTACGACCTCAGCAACGGCCAGTTCGGCGGCAGCGAGGATGTGTTCGTGCCGTTGTCCACCGCGCTGGACATGAAGCTCTCCACCAGCGGCTCGATGAACTGCTGGGGCAACAACAACAACAACGATTCCCATGCCGCCGATGCCCCCTGCATCTGGCTGCAGTACTGGGCACAGCTGGATACTCCCGCCAAGGTCGCGGCCTATCGGCAGTACTTGCAGAACTACATCGCACTGCAGAAAAAGGCCGGTCGCTTCAGTCATTCCGGCCAGCTCGAACTGCAGGACGTGATGCAGTGGCTTGACGCCAAAGGCGTGGTACCTGCCGATGTGCGTCTGCAAACTTGGCTGGCGCTGGGTTTCCTCGGCATCTGCCTGCTCAATACCGTGGGCTTGCTGCTGGCAAAGTTCCTGCGCCGCAGCAGCGAGCTCGGCGTGCGCCGTGCACTGGGTGCATCGCGCCGGGCGATTTTTCTGCAGTGCCTGGTCGAAGCCGGTGTCGTGGGGTTGGCCGGCGGCGTGTTCGGATTGGCGTTGGCCGCGCTGGGACTGGTTCTGGTGCGCCACCAGCCCACCGACTATGGCGCCTACATCCATATGGACCTGCGCATGCTTATGGCCACCTTCGTGCTGGCGCTGGCCAGCAGCCTGCTGGCTGGCCTGCTGCCGGCATGGCGCGCGATGAACGTGGCGCCCGCCGCTGCGATCAAGTCGAATTGAGCATCGGAGCAGACCATGCACTTTCGTCATATCGTCCACGCACTGCGCCACCACCGCATCGCGGTGAGCCTGCTGGTGCTGGAAATTGCCTTCTCTTGCGCGGTGGTCTGCAACGCGCTGTTCCTTATCGGCACACGGCTGGATCGTATGCACCGACCCACCGGCGCCGACGAAATGCACATCGTCGAAGTGGTCGTGCGTAGCGTCGCCCCAGGCTCGGCCAAGGCCATCATGGCGCAGACGCGCACCGACCTGGCCGCGCTGCGCGCCATTTCCGGTGTGACCGATGTGTCCGTCATCAACCAACCGCTGTTCGGCAGCAGCTTCAGTGCAAGCGGCGTCAGCCTGAGCAAGGCGGACAACGCGCCCACCATTCACGTGACCCAGTACTTCGGCGATGCGCAACTTGCCGGCACGCTGGGCCTGAAGCTAGCCGATGGTCGCTGGTTCAGGCCGGATGAATTCGTCAGCGACGAACAGCTGGAGGGCGAGGGCGCCACGGTGCCGGTCATTATTACCAGGGCACTGGCAGAGCACTTCTTTCCGGGCAAGTCGGCCGTGGGCAAGGTGATCTATGCGTTCGGCACCAACCGCGTTGTTGGCGTGGTGGACCGACTGGTGCAGCCGCGGGATTACGGATCGGCGGAGTCCTACGAATACGCCATGATCTTTCCGGTCAATCTTTCGTTTGCGCAAGGCACGTACCTGCTACGCGTCAAGGATACGTCACAGCGCGATCCGGTGATTCGCGACGCACTGCGCACGCTGAGGACCGATGGTCCGCTCCGGCTGGTTTCGCCGAGGGATGCAACCACGCTGCAGGCGGCGCGCGCGAAGTACTACCGCAATGATCGCGCCATGGCTTGGATGCTGGTGGGCGTGTGCGTGTTATTGCTGGTGGTCACGGCCGTGGGCATCGTCGGCCTCACCAGCTTCTGGGTGGCGCAACGACGTCGGCAGATCGGCATACGTCGCGCCATAGGCGCCACGCGTGGCGACATCCTGCGCTACTTCCAGATCGAAAACTTCCTGATCGCCACGTTGGGGATCGCGCTCGGCATGCTGCTGGCCTATGGCCTCAACTTGTTGCTGATGCAGCACTACGAATTGGGCAGGTTGCCGGGCTACTACCTGCCTGTGGGCACGCTGGTTTTGTGGACGCTCGGCCAGCTGGCCGTTTACGGCCCCGCCTTGCGCGCGTCGAACGTGCCGCCGGTAGTGGCGACACGAAGCGCATGAATTTCGGGAGGGCATGAGCAATGTTCGGCTACTACCTTGATCTGGCGCGCCGCAGTCTCAGGCGCACGCCCGTCCTCACCGGCCTGATGGTGCTGGCGATCGGCCTGGGCATCGGGGCGTCGATGACGATGCTGACG
>DAIAZB010000219.1 GCA_027443745.1 Thiomonas sp.
CGCTTCAGCAGCACCGGGATGCCCATCGAGGTGTTCGTGTACAGCTTGTCGCCGAGCGGCACGTTACCGCTCTGCTGGGCGTCGAACGCGTTGTTCTCCGCGTCATTGAGGTGGAATTCCAGCGTCGCGGTCTGGCCGAGCAGGTGCTTGACCTCGGCCATGTTCTGCACGCCGGGCAGCTGAACGTCGATGCGGTCGTTGCCCTGGCGCTCCACCTTCGGCTCGGAGACGCCCAGCTGGTTGGCGCGATTGCGCAGAATGGAGATGTTCTGCTCGATCGCATAATTTTCGCGCGCGAGGATTTTCGCCGCCGGCATGGTCGCCTGGATGACCGCACCGCCGGAACCGGTGCTGGTGGTGATGGTCAGCCCACGCAGCGGGTCGGTGAGGGCGCGTTGCGCGGCAGGCAGGTTCGCGTTCGGCGCGAGCGTGATCTGGATCGTGTTCGGCAATGCGCTACCGTTGAGCGCGACATCGGCGATGCCAGCCACCGGCACTTTCGCATCCGCCAACGCCCGCGAGGCGTCCTGGGTGTAGGTCTGCAGGATCTGGCGCACCGCGCTCTTGATGTCGACCTGGTACAGAAGGTCGAGACCGCCGCTCAAATCCAGACCGAGCGGCATCGGCTTCAGCCCCAGGGCACGCAGCCATCCCGGGGTGCGTGGCACGAGCGTCTTGGCCGAGATGTACTGCTTCTTGAACTGGCCGTCGATGGCATCACTGCCGCGCAGCTGATCCGGCACGTTCGCGAACCGCACAATCATGCGGCCGTTCTGAACGTATGCCCTGCGGTACGGAATCTTCTGCTGCTGCAAGAAGGCCGTGACCACCTGTGTCTCGGCGCTCGTCACGGCCGAGTGATCCGCATGCGCCAGCTGCAATGCCGGGTCCTGGCCAAACACGTTCGGCAGCGCGAACAGCAGGCCGAGGGCCAGTACGGCCGCGATCAGGATGTACTTCCAACGAGCGTATTCGAGCATGGCTTACGCGCTTTTCAGGGTGCCCTTGGGCATCAGGGTGTTGATTTGGTGCTTCTGCACCTTCACCTGCACGCCCTCGGCAATCTCGAGGGTGACGAAATGCTCGCCGACCTCGACGATGCGCCCGAGCAGGCCCCCGCTGGTGACCACCTCGTCGCCGGCAGAGAGCTTGGAGACCAGCGTCTGGTGCTCCTTCATCTTCTTCTGTTGCGGCCGGATCAGCAGGAAATACATCCCGATGATCACCGCGCCCATCAGCAGCAGCGAGGGCAACGGGCTCGGGCTGGCTGCCGGGGCAGCCGTGGCGGCCCAGGCGGTAGGAATCAATGCGTTCATTTATAAGATCCTCGAGACCACCTCCGGCACCTCATTTGCGGGTCCCGGAGCGAAGGGGCGGCATTATGCCACAGCGTCGGGGCGAGCCCGGCGGGCGAGAAAATCCGTACTGAAGGCGGCGAGCCGCCCCGCCTCGATGGCCGCGCGCACCCGGCGCATCAGCCCCAGGTAGAACGCCAGGTTGTGGATGGTGTTCAGCCGGCTGCCGAGGATCTCCTTGCAACGGTCCAGGTGGCGCAGGTA
>DAIAZB010000220.1 GCA_027443745.1 Thiomonas sp.
TGCGCTACTTGAACGGTGATCGCGCATGGAGCGACCGCCTCGGCGTGTGGGCGTTCTGGCTGTACAACATCGGCATGGTGCTGTGGATCGTGCTGAACTTCTACCCGATCGGCTGGCCGCAGCTCGAGGCGGTGTACACCCACGGCTACGCCTACGCACGCAGCATGAAGTTCTACGACACCACGCTGTTCTGGCAGTGGATGCGCATGCCCGGCGACATCGTGTTCGCCGCCGGCGCCGTGCTCATGGCCTGGGACTTCATACGCAAATTGTGGATGCAACGCCAGTTCGCACATGCCGGCATGGCGACCGCCGCAATCGCACTGGTGGGTCGGGATCGCTGATTGATCGCGATGCCTCCTGGCGAGGGCCGCCCTCACGGCCCTCGCCCTTTTCCGGAGCCACCATGCTGCTCTACGACGCCGACAGCCCCGCCCCGCGCTGCTTGCGCATGTTCCTGATCGAGAAAGGGCTGCAATTGCCCGCGGTGCACGTCGATGTCTTCGCTGGCGAGAATCGCGCACCCCCATTCCTGACACTCAACCCGGCTGGCCAAACCCCGGCACTGCGACTCGATGATGGCCGCGTGCTGGCCGAAGCCGTGGCCATCGCCGAGTACATCGAGGAGCTGCACCCGTGGCCGGCGCTGATCGGCCGCAATCCAGCAGAGCGCGCCGAAACCCGGCAGTGGTGGCGGCGCATCGAGCTCAACATCACCGAGTTCATCCACAACGCCTATCACTATGCCGAGGGCCTGGCGCGGTTCCAGAACCGCATTCCGGTGGCACCCGAAGCCGCCGCCGGACTGAAGCGTGTTGCGCAGGACCGCATCGCCTGGCTGGATGGTTTGATGGCGGATGGCCCCTGGCTGTGCGGCGAACGCTTCAGCGCCGCCGACATCTGGTTGTACGTCTGGCTGGATTTCGGCAACGCCGTGCAACAGCCCTTCGACACCGCGCTGCCGCGCATCGGGCCGTGGTTCCGCCGTGTCGCCGCGCGACCCAGCGCCGCGGTCAGCAGGTCGTTGCTGATCGCATCCTCATCGCCGGCATCACCTGGCTGAGCGGTTGAATCAGCGCAGGCGGCGCCCATCTGCCGCGTCGCGCTCACCCGTGCTGAACTTCTGCGCAGGCGCCGGGGTGCGCGCCGGGTTGTCAGCGCCCACGCGCTGACCCACGCGCTGTCGCTGCGACAGCGCGCCGCGGCGGCGCCTGATCCAGATCAGCGGCCGCGCGCATGCTCCGATCAGACTCACAAGCGTGAGATCCAACCCACCGAGCAATGTATGAAACGCACCCTCGCAACTGCGATCACGCGCGCGAACATGATCCGCCGCAACGCCATCCTGGCCGCGCTCATGCGCGCGACGGGGCAACGACCTGGCTTGATTGGCCAGCGCCCGGCCAACGTTTACGGCCTGCGCGATCTCAACCGGCTGATCTGGGAATGGGTGAGCGACTACGGCGCCATGTTTCCCGATGTCAACGGCGATGTCGGCAGTGCCGGCTCCGGTTCGGTCGTGCGCTTGTGCGGTGGCGCCGCGCTGGCGTTCCGTGATCCATCCGACTACGCGCTGGCCGAACGCGTGGCCGCGCTGTCCATGCTCGCTCCCGCGGACTCGTCACCGTTCGTGGGCTTTCGCTGTGTTCGCAAACCTGGAGATACCCCATGAGAAGCATGATCATCCTGCTGTGTGGAGCTTTGCTTGGCGCCTGCACATTGGTTGCCGCAGCGGCATCCGCGCCATCGTCATTGCCGGCGACATCGATTTATCGCATTCCGCCGCTCACGCTGATGAACCAGGACGGGCAAACCTTCACCTTCGCCAGTCTCGCCGGCAAGCCACGCCTGCTGGGAATGTTTTATGCCTCGTGCCGGATGGCTTGCCCCGTGGAAATCGAGGCTTTGAAGCAAGTCGAACATCAGGTCGTGAAAGCGGGCGGTC
>DAIAZB010000221.1 GCA_027443745.1 Thiomonas sp.
GCCGACGGTGATCTGCGCCTTCCAGTGCGTGGTCGTGCTGTTCTGGCCGGGGATGGCTTTGACTTCCGTCCAGTTCACCTGATAGGTGTTGGCGCCGGTCGGCAGCACGCTGTTGACCTGCGGGTTGACGGTGTAGGCCGCACCGAACGGACTGTTGGTCTTGAACCAATCGTTCACGGTGCCGGCCGCGTTGCTGGACAGCATGGCGTAGCTCCGACTGAGCAGCGTTTGCTGCGCGGTCTGATCGGGAAGCACCATGCGGGTGTTGACGATCCAGTTGGCAAGTTGCGCCTCGATGATGCGTTGGGTCACGCCAGAACCGTTGCTGGGTTGCGCCACAGCAATCGGGCTGCCCATCCTGTCAATGGCCACCACAAAGGGCTTGATCTTGCTTTGGGCGCCGATGTAGGCCACGCCGATCACGGCGACCGCCGCGACGGACAGGGCCGCGATGGCGGCAATGCGCCAGGACTTGGCGCGGGCGATCTGATCGCCGTAGCGTTCGTCCCACTCGCGGCGGGCATTCAGATAAGGGTTGGCTTGAGCCATGTCGGGTTCTCCTTCAGGGATGGGGGCTGCTTGAAGGGATATATGCAGGGGCGGCACGGCGTGGGCACGCTGGGCAAGGCCGCCCGGCAGTTGGTGCCGATCGCATGGCCACATCAGGGGCAAGGAAAGGCGCGGCGGCGATGGCGGCCTTCGGCGCGAACGTCAAGGCGTGCTCC
The DNA here is from genome assembly GCA_027443745.1 of Thiomonas sp. The sequence goes on from DAIAZB010000221.1 coordinate 726, forward strand.
GTTGGCGCGATCGCACGCGGCGCGGCGCATTGGCAACCGCGACGATCAGGCGCGCACATGATGGATGTCCCAGGCGCGCTGCAGATCGATGCCGACTTTCCAGCCCATCTCCGATGCACGGCGCCCGCTGCGTGTGGCGTAGTTGGCGTAGTGGCTGGTCTTGCGCTTGCGTCGTTTCTGTTTTTGCGGGCGCGGCGCTGGCTTGGTTCGAGGTTTCCATGGCTGGCCTCATTGCAGATACAGGTGCAGTTGCGGGTCACGCAGCAGCACGGCCACGGAGTGTTTCCACAGGATCTGATAGCCGGAGTGCCTGCCGTTGGTGTAGGGGAAGGCTTCGCCGTGCTGCTTCCCGGCGTCGGTCAATTCCCATTCGCCGCGTGCGTTGCGTTTTTGTAGGCCCATGCGTTCCAGCAGGCGATTCGTGGTCACAGCGGGCTCGTGAATCAGCGCGCCAAGTCCTGTCGAATTCAGTGTTGCCATCGGCTCGGAGTTCCGTGGCAGCACGGCGCGGAAAGCGTCGAGGTTCATGCCGGTTTCTTGCTCGATGATGTTGAGCGCGACCGCTGCGGCCATGGCTGGCTTCACACCCGGCACGGCAGCGATCATGCGCTGCACGCCGATCAGGGCGGCAACACGGGTTTCCAGGTTGTCGGCCAAGCCGCGCGACTGGCGGGCCTGCTTCTGCAGGTCAACCAGCGTGGGGTGATCGGGAAGTTCGCGGAATTTCGGGACGGTGTAGGTGCCGGTTTTGCGGATCGTGGGCAGGATTTCTTCAAAGACCAGGCGCTCGAAGGCTTCGGCGGCAGGGAGTTTGCTGCTGACGATCAGGCGCATCACGTCGGACTCGGTCAGGACGCGCATTTGCTGCGCGCCGCCTGGGGTTTGAAGGGGGTAGCGTTTCACGACCCCCTTGCAGTGACGCTTCATCGCGTCATTGACGTTGGCGTACCCCAACACGTCGCAGACGTCCTTGCCGACAAAGAGCGGTTCGCCCTTTTCATCAGTGACGGTGCGAACGACGTGGGATTCAAACCGGAAAATTGTCAGGCTGGACATTTCGGGATCTCCGATGCAGGTTGCGATACCGGGATATGCGCAAGGGCGGCAGATGAGCGATCAAAACGCCACCGCGTAGCCGATGCGGTATTCAGCCGTCTTGATCTGCAGCACGCTGTCCTGGCTGATCGGCAGATTCATCAGCCGTGCGCCGACGGTCAGCGCGCCAGGGCCAAAGCGCAGGGATGCGCCGATGTCGGCTGCGGTGTAGAGCCCGCCGATGGTCGGGCGCAGCGTGTAGTGGGTTGCGAAGTTCCGGCCAAACTCAAACGCGGCATGCAGTGAGACATCCGGTGTCGGCTTGTAGAGATAGCCGATGCGTGCGCCGGCGCAGCCGCTCACCATGCGCCAACCGGGGCCGTCATGGAAGTCACTGCCGCTGTCGTCGATGCGGGTGTAGCCCGCGATCCACCGGAGTTTCACAGGATGAGAATGGTCGCCTTGCCAAGCGATGGCGATCCTTTCCCTCGTGACCAGCGAGTACGAGTGCTGTTGTTACACGTGGTCATGGATGTCGATTTTCGATGGTCAAGATTCCATCTTGTGTGGGTATACTCGGCCGCGAGCACACAAAGCAGTTCACAACGCGAGTGTTTGCCTACAAATCGGCAGCTTGCGCGCACGAAGATGCGCCAGGAAGCCTGCCAGATCCAGGGAGGGTCTATGCGTCTGCATCTTGTACTGCAGTCCAGCTTCTTACGCCATGCCGGTTCGTGTCGGCCATTTCGACGCCCCGCATTCCAGATCAGGCCTCGACAAGCGTTGCTGTAAATGCACGCCGTGGAGGATCCGGCCGCGCCAGCCGGCCTGCCGCCGCCAGCCGGGGCCGCGGGGCGCGGTGTTGATGCCGACCCCGGCCTGGCCGGGCTGATCCTGATCGCCCAGTTCCACAACATCACCGCCGACGCCGCGTCCATCCGCCACCAGGCCGGGCGGCCCGGTGAGGCCTTGTTGAGCACCACCGACCTGCTGTTGGCGGCCAAGGCGCTGGGCCTCAAAGCCCGCCTCGTGCGTTTGAGGTCGGAGCGGCTGGAGCGCACACCCTTGCCCTGCCTGGCGCTGCACGACGACGGCCGCCATGTCGTGCTGGCCCGGGTCGACGCCGCCAAGGCCTTGATCTTTGATCCCGCCACGGGGCAGA
>DAIAZB010000222.1 GCA_027443745.1 Thiomonas sp.
CAGGCGCTCGTCGTCCCGGATCGGAAGGTCGTTGATGCTGGCGAAGCGGCGGGCCATGAAACCCTGCGTGTTGAACGCCCAGTTTTCGTTGCCGTAACTGCGGTACCACTGGCCCGAATCGTCGTGCCATTCATAAGCGAAGCGCACCGCGATGCGTTCACCGCCGAACGTCCACAGTTCCTTGATCAGCCGGTAGTCGAGCTCGCGGCGCCACTTGCGCTGCAGGAAGGCCCGCACCTGCTCGCGGCCGACCGGGAACTCGGCGCGGTTGCGCCAGCGCGTGTCCTCGGTGTAGACCTGCACGACCCGGTCCGGGTCGCGCGTGTTCCAGGCGTCTTCGGCCATGCGCACCTTCTGCGCGGCGGTCTCGGGCGTAAAGGGTGGAAGCGGGGGTTTCGTGTCCATGATGTCCTTGCGATGCGGAGCAATGGCGCCTGTCGAGAGGCCCTAGCGGCGCAATGTAGCCGAGGGGGTAGTCCATCTCCAGCAGTCCATCTCCTCGTCGTGACATGGCCGCCGGGGCACGTCTCCATCCCTCGCGCCCCGCCGCCCGCGAGCGCATGCAGGCCGACAGGGCATCGCGGCACTCGCCCCGGCGCTGGGCGCGTGGTGCAGGCGATCACCGCCAGCCCGTGATCCGGCAGGGTCAGATCTCCACGCGCGGCACGCGGGTGGACGCCCACGCGGCGATGAGGGTGAGCGCGCCGGCGGCGAGGAAGGCGAGGTGGAAGGCATGCGTGACCTGCAGCGTGGCCGCTGCGCTGCCGCCGTGCAGCGCAGCCTGCAGCTCGGCGCTGGACGCCAGGCCGAACACCAGGGCGCCAAACACGGCCGTGCCGACCGAGGCGCCAACGGAACGGGCCAGCGACACCGTGGCCGCAGCCGCGCCCAGCCGTGTGCGCCCGGCCACGGTCTGGATGACGAGCTGGGACGTGGGCATGACGGTGCCGAAACCCAGGCCGGCGAGCACGCCGAGCAGCCCCACCGTCCAGCTCCCGCTGGGCAGCAGCCCGAGCAGCAGCAACGCCAGTGCCGCCAGCGTCAGCCCATAGCGCGGCGGCTTGTCGGGCCGGCCGGTCCTGGCCACCAGGCGGCCGGTGAGGTTGGAGCCGAGCACCAGCCCGCCAGTCAGCGGCAAGAGCAACAGCCCGGCATGCGCGGCGTCGCCGTGGTGGCCCAGTTGCAAATACACCGGCAGGAAGAACACGAGTGCGAACATGCTGGCGGCGAACAGCGTGACGGTGAGGCTGGTCCAGGCAATGGCCGGCAGACGCAGCAGTTCCAGCGGCAGGAAGGGATGCTGCTGGCTTCGCTCGCGCCGCGCCAGCAGCAGGCCCAGCACCAAGGCGCCAGCGGCCATCACCACGCTGGGCAGAGACAGCCAGGCGAAGCGGTGGCCTGCAAGGGTCAACCACAACAGGGCCAGCCCGGCCGTGGCAGCGAACAGCAGCACACCAGGCGCATCATGGCTCTGGCCTTGCGCGCCATGGGGCGGGCTGGCCGACAGCCGCAACACGCGCCACGCCGCAATCGCCGCCAGCGGCAGATTGGCGATGAACAGCCAGCGCCAACTGAAGCTGCTGACCACCAGCCCACCCACCACCGGACCGGTGACGCTGGCGAGCACGAACACCACGCCGAAATAAGCCTGGAAGCGCGGGCGCTGGCGCGGCGGCACGACCTCGCCGATGAGGGCCTGGCTCATCACCATCAAGCCCCCGCCGCCCAGCCCCTGCAGCATGCGCGCGGCGATCAGCCACCACATGCCTTGGGCTGCCGCGCAGGCAGCAGAGCCGAAGGCGAACAAACCGAGCGCTGCCACCAACGCATCGCGCCGGCCGTAGCGGTCGCCCAGTCGCCCATACAGTGGCGCCATGATGGTGGAGGCGAGCAGGTAGCCCACGGCGATCCAGGCGCTGGCGCGCAGGTCGCCCAGGTCACGGGCGATGGCCGGCGTGGCAGTGGCCAACAGGGTCTGGTCAATCGCCGCGAGAAAGATGGGCAGCATCACCGCGGTGAACAACTGCACGAAGCGGCCGAATGGCACAGGGCTCTCGGCAGCATGGGACACGGCTGGCGACGCGACAGCCGCCGAAGGAGAGTGCTCGGGGAGTTCCATGCCCGGTCAGTTTAAGGGACCGATGCATGGTGATGCCCGTAACGAGGCCGGCTTCAAATCATGCCGCGCTGCGTCTCTCAAGGAATCACTGGGCTGATCCCGAGTTTGCTTGCCCACCTTCTGGCCTGCAGGCCGCTCGGATCCGCTGCAGGGGGCGGATCAGCGATCCGAAGCTGGAGCGCTCCAGAGCCGAAAACGGCCTCGCAATCCATCAGCCCTGTGGCTTGGAAGCAGCCAGATGTTGACCACGCATGTTTACGCGTGAAGCGGTGGAACCCATGGAATTACATTCGCGAACATTCAAAATCTTGCAGATACAGACAACATTAGGCCGTTAGCTTTACAGTCAAGATAGTGAAAAATCTTTTAGTTGGGCTAAAAGACTTTTCATCAAAAAGTCAAAACAAGAATGGGATCGGGGGAAACATGATTCTGTGGTCACGGCCGCCATCGCTGCTAGCTACACCAGCTGCCATTGACCTAGATGCATGCTCGACGCGTGCCATTGCTGATGCGATGGAGACTTGCACGACCGTGGCCTGGCAGAACTATGGCCTGCTGGCGGACGTGCGTGTCGTACCCGACACAACTGAAACCGGCCTGCGCTTCATAACTGGCCTGCAATTCATCAGTGCCATGTGCATCGGGGACCTGGCTGCGCCCAGGTCAAACGGCTGCATGGTGAAGCAACCACCCGATCAAGTTCCATCGGTTCGTCGTGCCCAGAGCGTTCGAGATCAAGACCGAGCGATTTCTCAAAGAAACGCCGAGCCGCCCTGGGGGCGCTCGAAAGCGTTTGATCGTGCTCCGCATGACGACTCGGACTGGACTGGGGGGTTTTGATCCCTGCGTTCATGCCCATTCACCCGTTTTTGATTTCTGTCGAGAACCCACCCGCCATCATCCAGGCAACTGATGGCGCAGGATCTGCAGTCCCGTTGCCCAGATCTCATGCCAAAACGGATAAGTTCATGAAACTTCGCACAGTCTCCAGTCTCACAGCCAGCACCCTCCTGACACTGT
>DAIAZB010000223.1 GCA_027443745.1 Thiomonas sp.
AGAGAGCGGGGGCGCTGGGTGTGCCGGCGCCGGACCAGCATGGGCAGCCACCAGACCGGCTTTGCAGCGCTGGAACTGGGGCGCAAGGCCGTGGCGATGCAATCGCTGGGCGCCCTGGTGGCGGACGCCAAGCCCGAACCGTGGCTGGGCATCTTCGATTTGGGCGAAGGGCTTTACTGGTATATCGCCGTGCGCGACAACCAGGAAATCCTGCCCGATGGTGACGTGATCGGCAACCGCGACGACATCGAGGAGGCGCGGGCCCGTCATGCATCCTTCGGGGGATGGGAATACGTCGACGGCGACGCCGACGCGGTCTTGAGCCTGATCGCGGGCAGCAAGCGCTCATTTCCTGTGGTGGACAGTGAGGCCAGACCCTGGCTGGCCCCTGCCGTCGGCGGCGCCTCCCTGTTGCTGGTTTCCGCAGCAGGGCTCACGCTTTGGCATCGTCACGAGCAAGCCGTGGCACAGCAGCGACAGGAAGCGTTGGCGCGCCAGCAGGCTCTGCGGGCTGCCATGGCGGCCAGGGTGCCGAAGGCCGCAGCCATCCTGCCGTGGACGCAACTGGCATCGGCCGCAGGTTTCCTGCAGGCCTGTGGCCGGGCATTCGACGCGACACCATTGGCGCAGGACGGCTGGGTGCTGTCCGCCTGGGATTGCCTGCAGGCCCCGGGTGGACGGACCACCGTCGATCGGACCTGGAGCCGCATGGGCGGCACTGATCTGCGCACGCCGGCCGGCGTGCTGTCTGCCGATGGGAATGCCGTCAGGGCCTCTCTGCCATTGGCACGGCCCCTGCCACCCGGTGCCGGAGCCATTCTCGCCAGTGACCCGGCTGAGCGCGCCATCCGCGGCATGGCGCAGACGCTGGGTCTGCCGCTGTCGCTCACCAGTTCTGCCTCTCAGCAGCGGCCCGCGGGACTCCCGGGCGCTGCGCCCGTGGCCCCGCAGACGATCCCTGCTGATCCGTGGACGATCTGGTCCGTCGGCATCGAACTTCCGGCACCGCCCTGGGCGCTGGGCATGCAGCAGCCGTCTGACGCAGTGCCCGGCCTGCGCTGGACGCGCATTGCCTGGGATGGTGCTGGATGGACATTGGCAGGCTCGCTGTACGTCGGCCAGCCGCAACCCCAGTCCCAATTCCAGACAGCCGGTGCCTCGGTCTCCGAATCTCGCATGGGCATGCAGCCGCTGCCGGCGCTCTCTGCCATGCCTCGCCCCAACCCCATGCCCGCGCCGAGCGTCGGTCCGATGTCCGCGGGCAATCCCCCAGGAGATCCTCATGTTCAGTGAATTCCGTCGCCTCATGGCCGTCGTGGCGGCCTGCGGATGCATTGCCCATTCCGGGCAGGCGAGCGCGCAAACCACGCCCGCCGCGCAGCTCTCCAGCCTCCAAGCGCAAATTCCGGTGCTGAAAGCGCAAGCGGAGATCGCCAAGCTCAAGGCCGAAATCGCCGATGCTGGCAAGCCGCAATCCACCAACACCATTCAGCCCAGCTTTCCGGGCATGCCGATGTCGGGAGCCGCGCAGGGGTACGGCGCTCTCCCGCTCCGTGGTGCGCGCGCCGACGATGCCGGCGCATCGTCCTGGCGTGTCACGGAAATCAGTGGATTCAACGGGCGGTACACCGCGCTTCTGATCAATGGTGACGGTCGCGCGCACGAGGTGGCCCCGGGGTTTGCCTTGCCCGGCGGATGGCATGTGGCCACGATCGCGCCGCACACCGTGGTGCTGGCCAAGGGCGCGGTTCGCCGCACCCTGGAGTTCTGACATGTCTGCCATGCTGTCCTCGTTCCGGCGAAACACGCAGGCAAGGTCTGCCGACAAAGAGGGCGCCGACGCACTGCGCCTGGGGGAACTGCTGATTCAGCAGGGGGCGCTGACGCCCGAAGTCCTCGAGTCCGCACTTCGCGAGCAGCGCAGCAACCCCGGGCGCCTGTTGGGGCAGGTCCTGCTCGAGGCGGGCCACGTGAGCCCCGCGCAGCTGCAGGCGGCGCTTGCCGAGCGCATGCGCCACATTGAATTGCCACCGCTGCCGGAGACCGTGCGCTCGTTCGCGCACCTGGAGGCGATGACGCTGTACGTGCTGGCCGGCCGCATCGGTCAACCTGCCGTGCAGTCCTGGCTGGATGATGCGGGGCGCAAGCTGGGTTTCCCCTTGAACGTCGAGGAATGCACGGTTGCCGAGATCGAGTCGGTTCGCGGCAACCAGACCAGCAACGATGCTGCCGATCTCAGTGCCATCCGGCGCGTGCGCCACATCATCGCCGAGGCTGTTGGCCGGCACGCATCCGACATCCACATGACCCTGCGAGAGGCCGATGGCCGGGGCGGGCTCAAAGTGCAGTATCGGATCAACGGCAGCCTTGAGCCGGCGGGCGGCGAGCACACCGAAGCCGAGGGCGTGCAGATGCTGCGCGCCATGTTTCAGGGCATGGCCGCCGTGGCCGACGCGACGGTGCGCGACACCGAAGATCAGCACGCCATCATCATCGACCCGGCGTTCCTGAAGGGTCCGACGGGCCAGGCACTGGGCCTTTCCGGCATCCGTCTGGCGCGCGCCCCGCTCTACAGCGGCATGAATCTGGCGGCGCGCCTGCTCTACACGCAAAGCAGCGATGCCTTCGGTGATGAACGCCTGGGGCGCCTGGGGTATT
>DAIAZB010000224.1 GCA_027443745.1 Thiomonas sp.
GCTTGGCCCTGCCCGCCCACCTGGAGTTGGGTCGCGAGAGCCTGAGCCTCGCCGATCCCGCCGCGCTGCAACTCGGCGCGGATGAGGCCCAGGCCCTGCTCGATGCGGTCCAGCCCTTGCTGGGCGAAGCCGGCTGGTTGATCGACGCATCCAGCCCGGCCAATTGGTTGGTGGCTCACGAGAGCCTGGCCGAGGTGGTGACGGCCGACCCGGCCCGCGCCATTGCCCGCAACGTTGCGACCTGGATGCCGGCCGGCACGCCGGCGCGTCCCTGGCGCCAGTTGCTCACCGAAATCCAGATGGTGTGGCAACACCACCCGGTGAACGAGGCGCGGCTGCGCGCCGGCCGGCCCGAGGTCAACACCCTTTGGCTGCACGGCTGCGGCCGGCTGCCGCCCGGCCTGCACAACCCTTTTGTGCTGCAGCCCCAGGCCGAGCCTGGCGCCACGGCCTGGTGGCGCGCCGCGCATGGCGGCCTGCCCAGGCTGCCCGCCAGTCGCCACCCGCACCCGCTGCAGGTGCTGCAGCCGCAGGCCACGCGCGAGGCCGACGCCGTGGCGCTGGGCGCCGCACTCACGGCGCTGGATGCGGCGGCAGCCGAGGCCATCGACCAGGCGCTGCGCGACCATGCCAGCGCCCAGGTGGTGTTGGCCGGCGCCAGCCGCTGGCTCGGCTTCGAGCTGCGCAAGTCGCGCGGCTGGCAATTCTGGCGCCGTGCCGACGCGCATGTGCTGCTGGGCATGGTGTAGGGGCAGGGCGGGCGATGCGATTCATCGCACGTGACGCGCCGCCGCGCGTCGTCCACAGCCTGCAGAGCGCCGGCGTTCATCCCCTGCTGGCGCAGTTGCTGGCGGCGCGCGGCGTGCGCGACGCCGCCGAAGTCGAGCCCGAGATGTCGGCGCTGTTGCCGCCGAGACTGCTGCTCGGCGCCGAGGCCGCGGCGCGCCTGCTGGCCGACGCCATCGCTCGCGGCGAGCGCCTGTGCATCGTGGCCGACTACGACTGCGACGGCGCCACCGCCTGCGCCGTGGGCCTGCGGGGCTTGCGCATGCTGGGGGCGCAGGTGGGCTACGTGGTGCCCAACCGCTTCACCACCGGTTATGGCCTGTCGCCCGCGGTGGCCGAGCTGGTGGCGCGGCAGCCGGGCGGGAGACCCGACTGGATCGTCACCGTGGACAACGGCATTGCCAGCGTGGACGGTGTGGCGCGCGCCATGGAACTGGGCATGCGCGTGCTCGTCACCGACCATCATCTGCCGGGCGAGCGTCTGCCCGACGCTGCCGCCATCGTCAACCCCAACCAGCCGGGCTGCGGCTTCCCCAGCAAAAACCTGGCCGGCGTGGGTGTGATGTTCTACGTCTTGCTGGCTTTGCGCGCTGAACTGCGCGCGCGCGGCAACTTCACGGCCGCCAACCAGCCACGCCTGGACGCGCTGCTCGATCTTGTGGCGCTGGGCACCGTGGCTGACGTGGTGAAGCTGGACGCCAACAACCGCCTGCTGGTGGCGCACGGCCTCAAGCGCATGCGCGAGGGCCGTATGCAGCCGGGGGTGCGGGCACTGTTCGCCGCCGCCGCGCGCGACCCGGCGCAGGCCAGCAGCTTCGATCTGGGCTTCGCCCTGGGTCCGCGCATCAACGCGGCGGGGCGGCTGGCCGACATGACCGTGGGCATCGAGTGCCTGTTCACCGACGACGGTGCGCGCGCCATGCACCTGGCGCAGACGCTCGACGCCATCAATCGCGAACGCCGAGGCATCGAAGCCGGTATGCGCGAGCAGGCGCAGCAAGCCCTGGCGAGGCTGCAGGCCCAGGGCGACGCGGTTGCAAACGCCTCCATCAGCCTGTTCTCGCCGGACTGGCACGAGGGCGTGGTGGGCATCGTCGCCGGGCGGCTGAAAGAACTGCACCACCGTCCCACCTTTGTGTTCGCGCCGGGC
>DAIAZB010000225.1 GCA_027443745.1 Thiomonas sp.
CTCGGCAATGCGGTCGCGAATCTTGCGGCGGTCGAGTTCGGTGTGCGACTCTCCGGCGCCGCGCCCGCCAGTGCCGCTGCGCTGCCGCCCCTGCGGCCCGGCGAGCTTGGCCGCTTCGCGCAGGCGCGGCGCCATATAGCCGAGGCGGGCGATTTCGACCTGCGCCTTGGCAGCCCGCGAGCGGGCGTTGCGGTGGAAGATTTCGAGGATGACCATGGTGCGGTCCATCACCTCGCAGCCCACGGCTTTTTCCAGATTGCGCATTTGCGACGGTGAAATTTCATGATCGACCAGCAGCATGTCGATGCTTTCGGATTCAGGGTCGGTGGCGTGGCCTGGGCCGTCGTCGCGCATGAGCCCGGCATGGCTTTCGACGAACGCGCGAATCTCCTCGCGCTTGCCCGTGCCGAGATAGGCGCCGGTGTCGAAGCTGGCGCGCTTCTGCACGAAGGTCTGCACGACCTTGTAGCCCAGGGTCTTGGCCAGCTCGCGCAGTTCGGTCAGCGAGGACTCGAATTCGGTATCGCTGACATGGGGTAACTGCACTGCGGCAACGATGGCCTGCAGGGGTTTGTCGGGCTGTTCGGTTGGCATGGGGCGCTGATCATGAAGTGAGGACGAATCGTAGTGGCGCGGGCGAAGCCCCGATGCGATCGCCCTGTCGACGCAACCAGGCGGTGACATGCGAGCTGCCGGGCGCAGTCGCAGCGCCCGCATGGCGCGGGCAAATCGGCTTGCGATCAGCCAGAATGCGGGGAGTTGCTGCCCCGGAGGGGGCGCCCCATCAAGCCCCAAGGAGATTCAGCCATGCCCGCCATCCGCATCGACCTGTTCGAGGGTCGTCGTCCCGAGATCAAAAAACAGCTCGTCGAGAACATCACCCAGGCCGTGGTGGACACGCTGAAGTGTTCCCCAGACGCCGTGGACATCATCCTGAACGAGGTGCCCAAGTCGCACTGGGCCACGGGTGGCAAGCTGTGGAGCGAGAAGTGAAGCAGCCCGCCGCAACGAGTGCCGAGGCGGTGTTCCACCCGGTCCTGGTCTCTTTGCTCGCCTGCCCGCATTGCGGCCATGCCGAAGAGCTTGCCATGCCCACCGATGCCTGCCTCTGGTTCCACAACTGCGCTGCCTGCCACACGCTGCTGCAGCCCAAGCCGGGTGACTGCTGCGTGTTCTGCTCCTACGGTTCGGTGCCATGTCCACCGATTCAACTGGAGCGCTGGCGCATGGGTCGCGAGCAGAGGCATTAGCCTGCCGGCGCTCTTGACGGCGATCGCCCGTCACGGCGTCAACAGGCGCACCAAGAGGAGCACCAAGAAGAGCACCAACAGGCACGCGAACGGGCACGCGAACGGGCACGCGAACAGGCACGCGAACAGGCGCAGCAACAAGCGCAGCAACCATCACACCACACCGGCGCCGCTGTCGGCCCAGGCCAACCCACCATCCCGCAAGGAGCAGTCACCATGCCAAGCTTACGCAACACGCCGCTCTCAGCCCTCGCCCTCATTCTGTGTGGTGCATCGCTCGCGCTCACGGCCCATGCGGCCGAGCCGCTCGCCATCAGCGTCAAGCGCCTGCAGCTGGAAACCGCGCTGAAGGCGGCGCAGGCTGCCATGACCTCATGCCGTGCCAAGGGCATTCAGATTGGCGTCACCGTGGTGGACCGTAGCGGCCAGCCGCAAGTGATGCTGCGCGACGTGCTCGCGCCCGACCTCACGGTGCGCGTGAGCGAACTCAAGGCCTACACCGCGGTGTCGTTCAACGCACCCACCTCGGCCTTGAAGGCGCAGGCGCAAAGCAGCCTTGCGCATGTGCCGGGTTTGTTGTTCTCGGCGGGCGCTGTGCCCATCACGGCCGGCGGCACGCTGTATGGCGCCATTGGCGTGAGCGGCGCGCCAGCGGGCGAAACCGACGAGGCCTGCGCCAAAGCCGGGGCGGCCGCCATCGAACCCGATCTGGAGATGCAGTGAAAGCCAAAACCTGCGCTGCATTACCCCTGCGCAGGTTGGCAATCCTTCGCCTTTCGCCCTATTTTTCTAAGCGTCCATCCTGATTACAGTCTGTTCAAAGTCAGCGAGTCCATCGTGTCGATCGGGTTCGCTAGCTCCGCGCATTCGTGCGGGGCGCAGATTCAGGAGATGATTCATGCCCAAGATGAGCGCGGCGGAAGCCGCAGTTTGCATTCTCGAAAAAGAAGGCATTCACCAGGCTTTTGGTGTGCCCGGTGCCGCCATCAACCCGTTCTACAACGCGCTGCGCAAGCGTGGCTCCATCGCCCATGTGCTGGCGCGGCATGTGGAGGCCGCCTCGCACATGGCCGAGGGCTATACCCGTGCAGCGGCCGGCAATATCGGCGTGTGCATCGGCACGTCGGGGCCTGCCGGCACCGACATGATCACCGGCCTGTACTCGGCCACCGCCGACTCCATTCCCATCTTGTGCATTACCGGCCAGGCGCCGCGCGCGCGGCTGTACAAGGAAGACTTTCAGGCGGTGGATATCGAGTCCATCGCCAAGCCGGTGACGAAAATGTCGGTCACGGTGCGCGAGCCGGCGCAGGTGCCCGGCGTGTTCCAGCAGGCATTTCATCTGATGCGCTCCGGCCGCCCCGGCCCGGTGCTGATCGACCTGCCGTTCGACGTGCAAGTGGCGCAAATCGAATTCGACCCTGACCTGTACGAGCCCCTGCCGGTGCACAAGCCGCGGGCAACCAGGGCGCAGATCGAACGGGCGCTCGACATGCTGGAGGCCGCCGAGCGGCCGCTGATCGTCGCCGGTGGAGGCGTGATCAACGCCGACGCCGCCGAACTGCTGGTGGAGTTCGCCGAACTCACCGGTGTGCCGGTGGTGCCCACGCTCATGGCCTGGGGCGCGATTGCCGACGACCATCCGCTGATGGCCGGCATGGTCGGGCTGCAGAC
>DAIAZB010000226.1 GCA_027443745.1 Thiomonas sp.
TTGGCCTGGTTGCAGCGCAGGCAGGCCGTCACGCAGTTGGTCCAGGTGTCCGCGCCACCCTTGCTGCGAGGCACGATGTGGTCGCGCGTGAGGTCGCCGCGGGCGAAGGTCTCGCCGCAGTAGGCACAGATCATGCGGTCACGCCGGAACAGCATGGCGTTGCCGCGCTCGGGCAAGGCTGGGTTTGCGGCATGCCTGTGGTGCGACTCGCCGCGGATGGCGACGATCGAACGAACATGCAGCACGGACTGCAGGCCAGGTCGCCCAGCTCACATGCGACTTTTCCGCCGGCGTAGTCGCCTGCCACGCCTTCCGCTGATGACCAGCGAACAGGCAGCCCTGCAATGTCCAGCACAAGCACCTCGGCCTGCATGATGATCCCCTTGTTGATCTAAAGCGAGATCAGGACAGATTCTTGGTTGGACGCCAGGGTCGGATTCGAACCGACGGCTGTGCGGCTTTGCAGGCCGCTCCCTTGGGCCTCTCGGGCACCTGGCGAATGGGAAAACATGGCGCGACCGGAGGGACTCGAACCCCCGACACCCGGGATAGAAGCCCGGTGTTCTATCCATCTGAACTACGGTCGCAAAAGCTAGAATCAGGCGCATGATCTGCCCATCACGCAACTCCGCTCACTCCATACAACCGCCACGTCATCCCTGAATCACGGGCTTTGCCCGTGGTGACGTGGCCTGGAGTGAGCATGGACCACAAAGACCATCGGCGCGCACTGCGCCGTCATCACCGCGCCAGGCTGATCGCCAGGCGCACCCGGCGAGACCATCCCTATTGGGGGCGCGGGCCCTGGTCGCCAGAGCCGCGTTTCACTGCTGCGCACCTGGGCCAGATCGCACGGACACCCAAGCCCTGCGGCTGCTGGATGTGCTGCAATCCTCGCCGCGTGTTCCGGGATCTGCCGCTGCGTGAGAAATCCGATCTGGAGGCGATCGAGCGCGGCGTTGTTTAGGCTGCCGTCATTCCGGGGAGGTCCAACATGGACTCTCGGACCGCTTCCCGGGACGACATCTGCTTCAGCACAACATCCAGCGCCACCGGCGCAAACCCTGTCTGCTCGACACTCACGCAGTGGTAGCGCGGATCTGGCATGCCGTCGGCGCCCATGACTCGCTCACTGTGCTAATGGTTGCGACATGGCATTTCCCTCCTGGTGTTGAGCATTCGCGGTTGGTGCGGGCGCACATGAATGGAGCGGCGCTCTTGTTTTTTTCACCTTAAAATTACAAAAATCATTTTTTAGGTGAAAACTGTCATGCACGAACTCTCCGACAACCAAACAAGGCAGGCCATTGACGCGGAATCGGCATTCAGTGCATGGCGCGCAGCGCAAGCCGAACTTCGCAATGGATCCACGCGCGGGTCGATGTTCTGGAAAGACCAGAACAACAGGCGCTACCTGATCCGCAAGTCCACAAACGGGGCGCAAACCTCGCTTGGCGTCGATTCCGATGAGACGCGCGGGGTCTACGACCGATTCATGGCGCGCAAAAATACGGCGGTGCAGAGGGAGCGAACCTTGCGCGCGGCGGTGAGCACACATGCACGCATGAATCGGGCGCTGCGGGTTGGGCAGGTGCCTCCCATTGTCGTGGAGACGCTCAACGCTCTGGA
>DAIAZB010000227.1 GCA_027443745.1 Thiomonas sp.
AGCTGCGCGCCTGCGACTATGGCGCGCCGACGATCCGCAAGCGGCTGTTTCTGGTCGCGCGTTGCGACGGGCAGCCGATCCGCTGGCCCGAGCCGACGCACGGCGATCCGGCATCCGACGCGGTGAAGCTCCGCCAACTTAAGCCGTGGCGCACCGCGGCCGAGTGCATCGATTGGTCGCTGCCGTGCCCGAGCATCTTCGAGCGCGCCAGGCCGCTGGCCGACGCCACGCTGCGGCGCGTCGCCAAGGGCATCATGCGCTACGTGGTCAACGCGGCCGAGCCGTTCATCGTGAACACGCGCAACGGCGAGCGCCAGGGCCAGCAGCCGCGCACCCGCGGCGTGCACGAGCCGCTGTGGAACGTCACCGCCCAGGGCTCGCAGGGCGCGCTGGTCGCGCCGAGCCTGGTTGGCATCGACCACCGCGGCAGCGGGGACGCCGCGAGCTGGAGCGCCGGAGCGCCGCTGACCACCGTCACCTCCGAGGCGCGGCACGCGCTGGTGTCGGCCTTCATCGCCAAGCACTACGGCGGCGTTATCGGCTCGGATCTCCGCGCACCGGTGCCGACCGTCACCAGCGTCGACCATAACAGCTTGGTCGCGTCGAACCTCGTGAAGCTGCGCGGCGGCGGCAACATCGGCCAGCCGGCTGACGAGCCTCTGCGCACGATCAGCGCCGGCGGCCAGCACTTCGCCGAGGTCCGCGCCTTCTTGACCGCCTACTACGGCACCGACCAGGACCCTGGACTGCGCGACCCCATGCACACGGTCACCACGCGCGACCGCTACGCCCTGGTGACCGTCGCCGGCCAGCAGTACGCCATCGCCGACATCGGCCTGCGCATGCTGGCGCCGCGCGAGCTTTTCGCGGCTCAGGGCTTCCCGGCAAGCTACGTCATCGACCACGGTATCGACGAGCGCGGCCAGCGTGTCGATCTCACCAAAACCGCCCAGGTCCGCATGTGCGGAAACAGCGTCTGTCCGCCGCTGGCCGCCGCGCTGGTGCGCGCGAACCTCGCCGAGTTGGCGATCAGGAGGGCAGCATGAAAAACACAAAGATCGAATGGGCGCACCACACATTCAATCCCTGGATCGGCTGCACGAAGGTGTCACCCGCGTGCGACCATTGCTATGCGGAAAATATCATGGCATCGCGCATGCACGTCGTGCAGTGGGGCGCGGGCCAGCCGCGCAAGCGCACCAGCGCGCGCAACTGGAACGACCCCCTGCGCTGGAATGCTGAGGCCGAGCGCCTTGGCGTCCGGTACCGGGTTTTCTGTGCCAGCTTGGCGGATGTGTTCGATAACGAAATACCTGAACACTGGCGCTGGGATCTGTTCCGCCTCATCCGTGCGACGCCGCACCTTGACTGGCTCTTGCTGACAAAGCGCATCGGGAACGCGCGGGCGATGATGAACTATGCAGCATCGGCAGCAGACGGCGATTTCGTCGGCGCGCAGTGCTGGGATCGGTCGCCGTGGCCCAATGTCTGGCTCGGCGCCACGATCTGCAACCAGGCCGAGGCCGACCGCGACATACCGAAATTGCTGTCCACGCCAGCGGCAAAGCGCTTTTTGAGCATGGAGCCGCTGTTGGGGCCGGTGGATCTCACGAACATCCGTTTACCGCTGGCCGGTGCCAGCTTCACCGAAGGGAACGTGCTGATGCACAAGAGCACGCTCGACCGCGGCCATTCTCGCCCTGCCATCGACTGGGTCATCGTCGGCGGCGAGAGCGGCCCGCAGGCGCGGCCGATGCACCCCGATTGGGTGCGCAGCCTGCGCGACCAGTGCGCGACGGCCGGCGTGCCGTTCCTGTTCAAACAGTGGGGCGAGTGGCGGTCCATCTGCCAGGGTGATGGCGAGTGGTGGCATCCGCTGTATCGCAGCAATCGCGTTGCGCGCTCCCGCGAGGATCAGGGGTCGTTGGACGATCTCTACGGCCGGACATGCCGCGTGCCGCAGTTGTGCCTGCGCATCGACGGCAAGCACGCGACGATCAACGAGCCCAACGCGTTCTTGCAGGGCACTCACCCCGTGCAAGCGTTCATGGTGGGCAAGAAGGCCGCCGGCCGCTTACTCGACGGCCGCACCTGGGACGAGGTTCCGGGATGACAACCACCACCGACGAAGCCCTGCAGCTCGTCGCCGACTGCGAAGCACGCGAGTCGCGGCTGAGCGAGTGGGAAGCCGGCTTCATCGACTCGATCCGACGCCAGCTCGAGCACGGGCGCACGCTGACCGCAAGGCAGGACGAGGACCTTACCGCAATTTGGGAGCGGGCAACTGCAAAGGATGAAAAGGGGAAGCCATGACCGACAAGATCACATGGGTGATGGTTCCAAAGGAACTGGACGCATTCATGATCTACGCAGCGAGTGAGGCTGCGCCTAAACTTTCGTTGGTTTCCATCAAAAACGTATATCAAGCTATCCTCGCCGCCGCCCCCACGCCGCCAGTGCAAGATGCTCTGAGCACAGTTCCCGCATCAGGATTAATTCATGATGTGATGCAACTCAATGCCGATCTTCACGCCAGCAATGAAGCGCTGATGTGCGATGTGCTCGATATGCGCGCGGGCATGCAGCGCATGGTTGCCGGCATTAAGCATCTAGCCGAGATCGCGCGGCAGTGGGAGCCAGACCATAGCAGCCGCGCAGATCGACGCGGCTGGCTGTTGGCACTGCATGCCGCGGATGACGCCGAGGCGCTACTCGACGCACAGGCAAAGCGATTACTCATCCCTAAATCGCAGGAGGCGAGCAAATGACCATGCTCACCACCGAGCAACTCGCCGCCGAGTTCGGCATCAGCGCGAGGCAGGTCCAGCGGCTGGCCAAGCAGGGCATGCCAAGCATCCCGGTTGGCGCCCGCGCGCGCCGCTATGATCCAACCGCCTGCCGATCCTGGCTCCAGCAAAACGACGAAGCCCTGACATGCCGATCAAGCGCCCCGCAGCCGGTGGCTGGGAAGTATCCGTCTGCGTCCGTGGTGTCCGCCTACACCGACGCCTGCCGCCGACTACATCTGCGAGTGACGCCAAGCGCACCGAAGCCGATCTGAGGCTGGCCGCCGGCCGCTCAACCGCCGGGCGCGCGGCCGCCATCCCCGGAGATCCGCCCATGGTGCGGATCATCGCGCTGTACCTTGACCACGCCAAGCACCTACGCAGCCCAGACACCGCCATCCACCATGCCCAGCGCATCGGCCCATGGCTCCAGCACTACCGCGCAAGCCAGGCGCGCGAATGCGCCGCCCACCTCGTGGCCGACATGCGCGGCCAGTATGCCGACGCCACCATCAACCGCAGCCTCGGCGCCCTCAAAAAAGCCCTGCGCATAGCCTGGGAACGCGGCGCGCTGCCCGAGGACTACAGCGCGCGCATCAGGCGCCTCGAGGAACGCAACGCCCGCGACGTGTACCTGTCGATCGAGCAGGTCGAACAAATCGCCAGCCACGCCAGCGAGAACGTGCGCGCCGCCATCTGGATTGCCCTGCTCACCGGCTGCCGCCGCGGCGAAGTTCTGGCCATCACCCAGGGAAGCATCGGCCCCGACGCGCTCACCATCCGGGCCGGCAATACCAAGACGCTTCGCACGCGCACCGTCCCCATCGTTCCCGCGCTGCGCCCGTGGCTAGAGTTCGTGCCGCTGCCGATCAACTACGAGGGCCTCAAGACCGGATTCGCGCGCGCCCGTCAAGCCGCCGGCATGCCGCACGTCCATTTCCACGACCTGCGCCACAGTTGCGCCACCATCCTGCTGAGCCTGGACGTGCCGCTCGACGTGGTGCGCGACATCCTTGGCCACACCTCGATTCGCACGACAGAACGCTACGCCCACGCCCTGGTGCACAGACAGCGCACCGCCCTCGGAAAGCTGGGCGAATTACACCAGGCCGTGCACCAGCAAAAGAAAACGGCCCTTTGTTAGGGCCGTAAGTGCCTGATTTTATTGGTGGGTGGTACAGGGATCGAACCTGTGGCCCCTGCCGTGTGAAGGCAAGTCGTCGCGTCCTGTCGGCCTGTTCTCAGAGGGAGATCGGCGCGCCTTGTGCGCGTTTTCGGCCTATTCCGCGCCACGTTTTACACCAAAACGTGCACCAGGGTTTCGACCCTCAGATCTCGCGCAACCGAGCGGCCAACGCATCCAACTCCGCAGCGCGCTCCTGCGTGAGGCGCAATAGATCAATGTAGAGCCCAGGTGGCACATCGTGCGTGCCCGCAGCCCAGCGGCGCATCGTGCGGTCGGACACATCCAGCGCGCGGGCCAGCTCTGTTTGCCAGCGACGCCCGTACAGAGCCTCGCCGCACTCAGCGAGCAGGCGGCTCATTGCCAGCGGGCGTCAGCGATCCGACGGCTGGAGACAATCTGCACGTCGCCGTCGCCGCGATCCTGCCCGATGATGATTGTGTAGTCGCGCTGCTCGGCGCCGAACTCGCGACTCGCGGCGCGCTTGGCTTGCGCCAGGGTGCCATCGATCTCTATGTGCCTGGCACTAGAAATGCTGTGATGACGGATGGTGGCGATGTACTTGCTCATGATGGCCTCCTAGCCAATTCGCGCGGGCCTGATTGCCCTGCGCATGTCCTAATAATAGGTCATTTGCGGACCGTGTCAAGATTTATTTTTTATCCACTCCATCCGCCCACTCCCGCAACCCATCGATCCTCGCCCTGCAGGTTTCGTACAGCGCGCTGGCCTGGGTGATCCAGTTGGCGAGGTCGCGGTCGGTGCTTACCGGCTGGGGTTGGCTGTGGCTGGGATCGGGGGTAGCGGCGGCAGCGGTTGCAGCAGGGCTTGCGGCGGCTTGGGGCAAACGTAGGCCGGGGCGATGACCGAACGCGGGGGATTGCTCGAGCAAGCTGCGAGCAGCAGCGCCGAGGCAAGGACGGCCAGTTGTGACTTGGGCGAGTTCATGGGTGATCTCCAGGGTTTTGCGGTTGGCCGCGTCGGCGCGGGCTTGCGCGGTGGCCACGGCCTGGTCGGCGGCGGCCTGCGCGGCCTGCAGGCGCTCGCGATTCTTGCGCTCGGCGTCGGCGTAGGCTTGCGCGGCCTGCGCGTCGCGCAGGCGCTGCGCGGCCGTCATGGCGCTGATGCGCGCCTCCAGGCGCCAGCCCTGCACAACCCAGGCGCAGCCAAAGCCGGCCAGGAACAGGGCGATGATGACGGCAATGCGGCTGGTCATGATGGGTCTCCGTTGCGGCGGCGCTGGTCGCGCTCGCGCTGCCATTCGCGGGCGTGTTCCTGGTTGCAGAACAGCCGCTGGCCGTCCACCGGCTCGCTGCAGTAGTAGCAGGCCCCGCAG
>DAIAZB010000228.1 GCA_027443745.1 Thiomonas sp.
CAGGAGATTTTCGTATGCCACTCGGTGCAGCCTGGCAAGACGCTCTCCGAGGCGCTGCCCGGAATACTTGCCGACGTGCTGCCGCGTCTGCCCGTGGCCAAAGTCATGCGCTGGGGCTCGGGAGAAGCGCAGTTCGTGCGTCCGGTGCACGGCCTCGTGGTGCTGCACGGCAGCGCTGTGTTGCCCGTTGAGATCATGGGGCTTGCCGCCGGCAACACCACGCGCGGCCACCGCTTTTTGAGCAGCGGCCCCCTCACCATTCCCCACGCCGATCATTACGCCGCAACCCTGGAACGCGATGGCCGCGTGCTGGCCTCTTTTGCCGTGCGCCGCAGCCGCATCGATGCCGCGTTGCGCCGCGCCGCGGGCGAGGCCCGCGTGCTGGCGGGCCCTGCCCTGCTGGACGAAGTGACGGCCCTCGTGGAATGGCCCGCGGTCTATGCCGGCACCTTCGATGCCGGGTTTCTGGCGGTGCCCCAGGAATGCCTGATCCTCTCCATGCAGCAGCACCAGAAATATTTTCCGCTGGGTGATCGTGACGGCAGGCTGCTGCCGCGCTTTCTCGTGGTGAGCAACCTCGAAACCGCCACGCCGCAATCCATCATCCACGGCAATGAGCGCGTGCTGCGCGCGCGCCTCTCCGACGCCCGCTTCTTTTTCGAACAGGACCGCAAGACGCCGCTGGCCGACCGCATTGCACGCCTCGAGGACGTGGTCTACCACAACCAGCTGGGCAGCATGCGCGCGCGCGTGCATCGCCTGGAAGCGCTGGCCGGCACCATCGCCGCGCTGCTGGATGCCGACGTGAGCGCCGCCCGGCGTGCCGCCACCCTGATGAAGGCGGACCTCGTCACCGACATGGTGGGCGAATTCCCCGAACTGCAGGGCCTGATGGGCCGCTACTACGCGCTCCACGACGGCGAATCCGCCGCCGTGGCTGAAGCCATCGAAGCCCATTACCATCCGCGCTTTGCCCAGGACAGCCTGCCGCAAACGCCCCTGGGCGCCTGTGTGGCACTGGCCGACAAGCTCGATACGCTGGCCGGCATCTACGGCATTGGCCTCGTCCCTACCGGCGATCGCGACCCCTTTGCCCTGCGCCGTGCAGCCCTGGGCGTCATCCGCATCCTGATCGAGTCAAACCTGCCGCTGGAATTACCGCAGTTGCTGCAGCATGCGGTGGACGGCTTTGCTGCCAACACGCTGGCCGCCAGCACCGTGGCAGATCTCAATGGCTTCATCCTGGAACGCCTGCGCGGCATGCTGCGCGAGCGCGACTACAGCGCCGAGGAAATCGAGTCGGTGGTGAGCACGTCGCCCGCGCGTCTGGACCGCGTGCTGCTGCGCCTGGATGCCGTGCGCGCTTTTCGCACCCTGCCCGAGGCCCAAAGCCTCGCCGCCGCCGACAAGCGCATCCGCAACATCCTCAAAAAATCCGCACCGGCAGAAGGGTCGGGGCTGCCGGCGCTGGACGGCGGGCTGCTGCCTGAACCGGCCGAAAAAGCACTCTACGCCGCACTGCTGGCCTGCGAGCCCGTCGTGGACGACCACCTGGTGCACCTGGACTACACGGCGGCCCTGCGCCACCTGGCACAATTGCGCGAGCCCGTGGACACCTTCTTCACCGAGGTGATGGTAAACGCCGAAGACCCGGCATTGCGCGCCAACCGCCTGGCGCTGTTGCAGCGCCTGGGGCGCCTCATGAACCAGGTGGCCGACTTGTCGCGGCTGGGGGGCTGATCCATGAAACTGGTGATCCTGGACCGTGACGGCGTCATCAACTACGATAGCGATCGCTACATCAAATCCCCCGATGAGTGGAAGGCGCTCCCCGGCAGCGTGGAAGCCATCGCGCACCTCAACCAGGCGGGCTACCGCGTGGTGGTGGCCACCAACCAGTCCGGCGTGTCCCGCGGCCTGTTCGACATGGCCACCCTCAACGCCATCCACCAGAAAATGATGGATACCCTGGCTCAGCAGGGCGCCATGCTCGACGCCATCTTTTTCTGCCCCCATGCCAACGAGGCCCGCTGCAATTGCCGCAAGCCGGCCACGGGCATGTTCGAGGAAATCCAGCAGCGCTACAACATCCCGCTGGCCCATGTGCCCGCCATTGGCGACTCGCTGCGTGACCTCACCGCCGCCGCCGCTGCCGGCGCGCAACCCATGCTGGTGCTGACCGGCAAGGGCCAGAAAACCCGCGAGGCCGGCCACCTGCCCGAGGGTACCCGGGTCTTTGCCGATCTCGCCGAAGCCGTGACCAGCATCATCGGTTTGCGCCCATGACCGCGCTGCGCGCGCTGATCTTTTTCTGCTGCCAGGCGCTCTCCACGCCGGTGTATGTGCTGCTGATGATGGTCTCCAGGCCATTCTGGAAAGCAGGGCCGCGTTACTTTTCCGGCGCCTGGTGCCGCCTCATGATTCGCCTGGGCACCCTGCTGCTGGGCGTGCGCTACACCATCACCGGCTGGGAACACGTGCCCGAGGGCCCCTGCGTGGTGCTGGCCAAGCACCAATCGCAATGGGAGACCATGTTCTTTCCGGCGTTCTTTCCGCCGCATTGTTTCGTGCTGAAGCAGGAGATTCTGTCCATTCCGTTTTTCGGTTGGGGCATGGGCATGCTCGACCCTATCGCCATCGACCGCGATCAGCGCCGCGAAGCCTTCCAGCAGGTGCAAACCCAGGGCCTGGCGCGCCTCAAGGCGGGATTGAAGGTCATCATCTTTCCTGAAGGCACGCGCGTGCCCTCGGGCTTTCGCGCGCGCTACGCGCCCGGGGGCGGGCTGCTGGCCGCAGCGGCCGGTGTGCCCGTGCTGCCCATGGCGCACGACGCCGGCGAGTTCTGGAAGAAAGGCATTCTCTCCAAGCATCCGGGCACCATCACCGTGCGCATCGGCGCTCCCATCCCCACGGCGGGCCGCAATGGCGCCGAAGTGACGCGCGAAGTGGAGGACTGGATCGAGGCGCAAATGGAAGAGCTCACCGGACGCATCGCCAAACCCTACAGCCGCAAAAGTGCCACCACGGCCGCCCTCACCTCACGCCCGCCGCGGCGCCATCGCCTGCGCATCGGCGAGGAGGACCTGCACTACAGCGTGGCGCGCCGCGCACGCCGGCGCAGCATCGGCCTGCTGGTGGACCATACCGGGCTGACCGTGGCCATTCCGCCCTGGGTATCCATCGGCTCGGTGGAACAGGCCATCCGCGACCAATGGCCCTGGGTGCAGAAAAAGCTCCAGCACTGGAAAGAGCGCGCCCTGCCCGAAGCGCCGCAGTTTCGCGACGGCGATGCCCTGCCCTGGCTGGGCGGCACGCGCACCCTGCGCTACGTCACGACGCAGCTGTCGCTCCTGCCGGAAGAGGGGGGCGTCATTGAAGTGGACCCCGAGCGGGGTCCGGTGAAGTTTCTGGTGCAGGACTGGTATCGCGCCCAGGCCTTGCCCCTGCTGCAGGCGCGCGTGGCGGTGTTTGCCGAAAAGCTGGGGGTGCCCATCCCGCCCGTGCGCCTGTCCAACGCGCTGGGGCGCTGGGGCAGTTGCAACGAGCGCGGCGAGATCCGCCTCAACTGGCGCCTCATCAAAGCCTCGACCGCAGAAATCGACTACGTGGTGGCGCACGAAGTGGCCCACCTGAAACACCTCAACCACAGCCAGGATTTCTGGCGCACGGTGGGAGAGATCTATCCCGACTTCGAGACGGCAAGCGCCCTGCTCGACCGCAACGATCCACTGTACCGGCGATTCTGAAAATTCTGGGGACAGGAAATTGGGGACAGACCCCAATTGCCACCACCCCGGTTTTTCTAGCGCGGACCCAGGGCCCGTTCCAGGTCGGCCTGCGGCATCACGCCCGGCACCACCTCGCCATCTGCAAAGATCAGCGTGGGCGTGCCGTTGATGCGGTACTTGGTGCCCAGCGCCTGGATGGTGTCCAGCGGGTTGGCGCAGTCCTTCTGCGCCGGCAGGACGTTGTGCAGCAGATAGTTGTCCCAGGATTTCTGGCGGTCCGCCGAACACCATATCCAGCGCGCATGATCAGGCGCCTGCGGATGCAGCGACGCGATGGGAAAGACAAAGGTGTAAATGGTCACATCCGTGATGCCACTGAGTTCTTTTTCCAGCTTGCGGCAGTAAGGACAGTCGGGATCGGAAAACACCACGAGCGTGCGCTTGCCGTTGCCCTTGACCTTTTTCATGGCAAGGTTGAGCGGCAGACTCTCGGGCTTGATGGCCCCCAGCACTCGCATGCGCGCCTCGGTAAGGTTCTGCAGGGTCTTGGCGTCCAGGATGTCGCCCGCGATCAGCACGGTGACGGCCTCGTCGGTGTAGAGAATCTGCCGGTCGTCCGTATAAATTTCGTACAGCCCCAACACATGCGCCGGTGCCACGCTCTGCACATGGCCCACAAGGCGCGGCACCCGCGTCTCCAGCTGCTTGCGCACGGCATCGGCGTCAGCGTGTGCAAACGGTGACAGGAGTACGGCGGTGCAAAGCATCATCCACTTCAAGGTTTTCATTGGTTTGCGTGTTCCATCAAAAGTTGTTTCAGCCAACCCTGTCTGTTGACCGCGTTCATGCCCCAATTGCGCAATAGGGACAGACCCCAGCGATCGGTGCTGAACAGGCGGAACAGGCCGTCGGTGAGGGCCTGCATGGCAAGAATGGGCTCGCGCCGGGCCCGCGCATAACGGCGCAACAGCGACACGTCGCCGCAATCGGGTCCGGGGCCGCGGTGAATCAAGATCTCCGCCAGTACGGCTGCATCCTGCAGCCCCAGGTTCAAGCCCTGGCCGGCCATGGG